>DATGQR010000366.1:0-10277 GCA_035304105.1 Thermomicrobiales bacterium
GAGGCCGCCGGGCTGGAGATGATTCTGGTCGGCGACTCGCTGGGCATGATCGTGCTGGGCTACGAGTCGACGGTGCCGGTCACGATGGCCGACATGATTCACCACACCAACGCCGTGATGCGCGGTGTCGAGAGGGTCCACGTCACCGCCGACTTGCCCTTCATGTCCTACCAGGTGTCGGACGCCCAGGCGGTCGAGAACGCCGGCCGGCTGATGAAGGAGGCTGGGGCGGACTCGGTCAAGCTCGAGGGCGGCGTGGCGATGGCCGGCCGGATCGAGGCGATCACGCGCGCCGGCATCCCGGTCGTCGGGCACATCGGCCTGACGCCGCAGTCGGTCAGCGCGCTGGGCGGCCACAAGGTCCAGGGGCGCTCGCTGGAGGCGGCCCGGGCGATCATCGCCGACGCGGAGGCGGTCGAGGCGGCCGGGGCCTTCGCCGTGGTGCTGGAAGCCGTGCCGCGCAAGCTCGCCGAGCTGATCACCGCGCGCCTGTCGATCCCGACGATCGGCATCGGCGCCGGGCCGCACTGCGATGGCCAGGTGCTGGTCAACGGCGACCTTCTGGGGATGTTCGACCGCTTCACGCCGCGCTTTGCCAAGCGCTACGCCGAGGTTTCGACCGTCATGCGTGAGGCCTTCGCCGCGTTCGCCTCCGAGGTGCGCGCCGGGACCTTTCCCGAGGACGCCCATGGCTTCGCGATCCCGAGCGCGGTCCTGCGCGAGCTGGAGACCGAGTTCGGCGAGCAGGCCGCGTCGGGCTGATATCCGACTCCCAACCCTGTATCATTCCCCGCTTGGTGGGGTAACCCTCCACGGGGACTATCGTTCGTACGCGTTCCTTCGACGCTACAGGAGTAACTGTGAAGCTCATACGCTATCTCTTTCTGGTCACCCTCCTGATCACGCTGCTCGCCGCGTGCGGCGGTGACGACGATGATGGAGATGACCCGACCGCGACCACCGGGACCACTGCAACCGAGGTGACCGACTCGGACACGACGCCGACCGAAGCCGACGAGCCGGACGCGACGGAGGCGGACGGTGACGCCACCGAGCCCGACGACAGCGCGGCCGCCACGGCGACCGGCACGACCGCTCCGAGCGGCGACGAAGAGGAGACGCCGACGCCGCGCTGGACCCCGACGCCGGAAGTCACCTTCGAGGATGATTTCGCGCTGGGCTGGAACGTCGGGATGCGCGGTGACCCCGATGGCGACGACCACAACCGGCGCGTCGCCGAAGTCGTCAACGAGAGCGGCGCGCACTGGGTGCGCTTCCAGATCCCCTGGTTCCAGATCGAGCCGGAAGATGACGCCTGGGAGCCGGAGCGCTTCGACCGCATGATCGGCGCGATGAGCGAAGCCGGTGTGAACGTTCTCGGCGTCGTCGCCAAGGCCCCGGACTGGGCGGTCAGCCCCGAGCCGCAGACGTTCCTGAGCGACCCGGCCGAGCTGCAGGAGCTGATGGCCTATTTGGCCGACCGCTACAAGGGCCAGGTGCAGGCCTGGGAAATCTGGAACGAGCAGAACCTGGCCTTCGAGGTCGGCGGGTACGTGAACGTTGACGACTACATCGCCATGCTGCGGGCCGGCTCCGAGGGCGTGCGCTCGGCCGACCCCGACGCGCTGGTCGTCTTCGGCGGCCTGACGCCGAACGGGCTGAACGATCCGGCGGTGGCGATTGACGACTTCAATTACTTGAACCTGGCCTACGCCCGTAGCGGCGGCGAGCTCGCCCAGTGGTTCGACGTACTCGGCGTGCATGCCAACAGCACCCACAACTCGCCCGACGAGACGTGGCCGGACAACATCACCAGCGGTCACGAGGGCTGGAATGACCACCCCAGCTTCTTCTTCCGGCGCACCGAGGCGCTGCGCCAGGTGATGGTCGATCAGGGTGATCTTGACAAGCCGGTCTGGATCACCGAGTTCGGCTGGACCACCGAAAATCCCGCGCCGGGTTACGAGTACGGCGTCAACAACTCCGAGGAAGAGGTCGCCGAGTTCCTGTATCGCGCGTTAGAGATCTGCCACGCGGAGTGGACGTGGTGCACCGGCGCGTTCGTCTGGAACCTCAACTGGTCGACGCTGGTCGACGATCAGGATGAGAAGGGCCCCTGGTCGGCGCTGAACGCCGATTGGAGTCCGCGCCCGCAGTTCGAGGCGGTCCAGGAGTTTGCCCGGTCACTGAGCCAGTAGCGGAACGAACTCAGCCGACTTTGCGCGAGCCCCGGCGTCAACGACCGGGGCTCGCGTCGTGCGAAGCTGGATGGTGTCCGGCACGGCAAGCGGCTGGAGTCTAGAATGTGGCGACGTGGAGACGAGCGCCAGATAGCGGGGGATGGTTGACGATGGATCTAGGGCTCGCCGGCAAGGTCGCGCTGGTGGCGGCCTCGAGCAAGGGGTTGGGGAAGGCCTGCGCGCTGGGCTTCGCCCGTGAAGGCTGCGACGTCGTCGTGTCCTCGCGGAACGCGGACTCGGTGGCGGCGGCCGCGCAGGAGATCCGCGGGCTGACCGACGCGCGCGTGCTTGAGGTCGTGGCCGACATGAGCGTGCCGGAGGACATCGAGCGGCTGGTGCAGTCGACGGTCGAGCACTTCGGCGGGCTGGACATCGTGGTGGCCAACGCTGGCGGGCCGCCGCCGGGCGGGATCGATGACTTCGACGACCAGGCCTACGTCGATGCCCTCAACACCAACGCGCTGGGCACGATCCGCCTGATCCGGGCGGCGATCCCGCACCTGGAGGCGCGCGGCGGCGGCAGCATCGTGACGATCACCTCGGCCGGGGTCAAGCAGCCGATCGACAACCTGTTGCTCTCCAACGTTGCCCGGCCGGGCGTCGTCGGCTTCGTGCGCTCGCTGGCCACCGAGCTGGGGCCGCGCAACATCCGGGTCAACAACGTCGGGCCGGGCGCGACGCGTACCGACCGCATTCGCCAGACGATGGAGCGCGCCATTGAGCGGGCGCTGGCCGAGGGCAAAACGCGCGAGGGCGCCGAGCGCGAGATGGCGCGCGGCGTGCCGCTGGGTCGCATCGGCGAGCCCGAGGAGTTCGCCAACGTCGTGGTCTTCCTGGCCTCCCCGGCGGCGTCCTACGTGACCGGCGCGACGGTGGTTGTCGACGGCGGGCGCACGAAACCCATCATGTAGCGCAAAACTGTGATACATTGTGAACAACCCTGGAGCATTCCAGTAAACGAGCGTGCGTCGCGTAACGATCTTGCGTGGTGGAGCATCAGGATCCATGAGTGCCCGGTGGGCGCGTCAGCGCCTCGAAGATTTCGAAGAGCTTGAAGACGAGTGGGGGGACGGCGAGACGATCGAGCGCATCAGGCGCCGCGAGCGACCTGCCGACATCAGGCCGCGCCGCGATGGCAAGCGCGCCAAGAAGGATCGCCGCCGCGAACCCCCGATTCACAAGCGAGAAGAAATCTAGGCTTCCAACCTGACATTCACACGTTGCTGGCGCGGACCGGTCATTCCGGCCTCCGCGTTTTCCTATGCGCGCCGCCTGAAGCAGCCGCCCCGGGTCGAGCCTGGCGGCGGTCATTGCCTGCCCGGTGCCGGGCCGCCAGAATGGGTTCCATCGAAAGGGCGCGCAGGGGAAGGGGTGCGCCGATGGCGCGGGTGGGCGAGGATGTGGTGATCCGCGCGGCGCAGTCGGATGACGCGGCGGCGCTGCTGGACCTGAAACTGGCGCTCGACCGCGAGACCAGCTATATGATGTTCGAGCCGGGCGAGCGGCAGGCCGACGCCGACGCCGTCGCGCGCGAGCTGGAGGAGATCGTGGCCGCGCCGAACTCGGTCGTGCTGGTAGCGGACGCTGGCGACGAGCTGGCCGGCTATGTCGAGGCACGCGGCGGGGAGTTTCGCAGGGTGCGGCACGTGGCCACGGTGATCGCCGGGGTGCGTCAAAGCTATGCGGGGCAAGGTCTTGGATCTCGCTTGTTCCAGGCGCTAATGGAGTGGGCGGAGGATGCCGGGCTCGCTCGCCTGGAACTGACCGTCATGACACACAACGCGGCGGCAATCCGGCTCTACGAGAAGTTCGGCTTCGAGCGCGAGGGCACGCGTCGCATGGCGATGCGCGTGGACGGCGCCTGGGTTGACGAGTACTACATGGCGCGGCTGAGCGATGGCTTTGCCGGTCGGGGCGAAAATGGGTAAGATGGGCGCAGTGGCGGGCTACACAGAATGGCGCCCGCAGCGCGTGAGTTTAGGGAGAAGGGTGGGTCGATGCGAGTTCCGTTGTGGGTGTTGATCCCCGTGTGCGCTATCGCGATGGCGGTGGCGATCGGGGTGGGCATCGGTCTCACCAACCTGGCAATCCGTGACATGACGGACTCGGCCTACGGCCCGGTGGCCTTCGCTGGCGGGTTGACCGTCCTCATCATGGCGGTGGCGACCTATCTCCACATGACCTCGCCGGACCCTGAGGACCGCTAAGCACACCCCAAGTTTTGATACTGACCTCGGAATCCCGCGGCGTGTCCGCGGGATTCGCCATTTCAGGACCTTCGCTCGCCGCAGGGTCAGCGTGACACGTTGGCCTGTGCGTTGATGTTCCGCCGGTTGGACCGTCGTACGGGTGGAGCATGTCTCCACCCCTAGGGAGATGGATGAGCGTGGCTCCGGCGTGCAACCGGGGCTGTCCGCAACGCGGTGCGGGAGGCACCCCCAGGGGCGCAACTTTCGGATGTCAGCGTGTGAGTCGCCCGAGCTAGACCTAGGGCGTGGCGCGGCGGCGATAGCTGACGTCGAGCAGGTAGTCGATGTCGTCCGGGTAGAGCAGCTGGGAGAACGGCGTGACCGTGCTGCGCAGCGAGTTGTTTTCCAGCCGCATGCCGGCCAGGTAGATGGCGTCCGGACCCTCGGAGATGACGACCGAGCGCGCCAGGCAGCTATCCAGCTCCTCGCCGATCGCCCGCATGACGTCGGCGTAGGAGGTCGGGATCAGCTCGCTCTTGAGCCGCAGCGAGTCGGTGTCGTCTTCGGCCCCGCGCTGCGTGACGGCCTCCTCGAACAGTTGTGGGAACAGCGTGTCCGGGAATTCGAGCAGCTCGTCGCCGCCGGTCGGGCACTCGGCGCGGGCCAGGAAGCCGCCCGGTACTTCCATGACCTTGACGGCGCTCAGTTCGTGCGCGTCGAAGTGCATCCCGATCAGACGCAGCTTCTCGGTGTAGGTGGGCTTATAGACTGGTTTCGCGACCTCGACCGGTTCCGCCTCGACGACGGCATCGCGCCCGCGGATGGCCCGGAAGATACTCGTGCGTGACATGACACTCTCCGTATCGGCCATGCGCCGGTCCTGCCGGCGCTATGACATTGGTCCTCCATGGCCATAGTGATTCGGCCCCTCGCCGGGCGTCAAGGCGTACCTGTCGATTCGGTACTTTCATCACATGCGCGGCGGTCGTCCTTGCCGGGCGCCGCCGGGGGCTGCCGCAGGCGGCCCAGGCCGTGCTACGTTTTCGCGACGACGTACGAGGCTGGAGAGGGCGCGAGCATGGCGAAACGCAGCAACTGGTTGATCGATAAGAGCGAGGCGGTCGCGGCCGACGGCATGGTGACGGCGATGCAGCCGCTGGCGGCCGAAGCCGGGGCCGAGATCCTGCGCCAGGGCGGCACGGCGGTCGACGCGGCGGTGGCGACGGCGTTTGCCGTCGGCGTGGTCGAGCCGTTCATGAGCGGCGTTGGCGGTATCGCGTTCATGATCTACCGCGACGGCGCGACCGGCGAGACGGTCTGCCTGGACGGCAGTTCCTATCTGCCGAAGGCGATCCGGCCTGAGATGTTCGAGCTGCTGGGCGAGGAGACGCGCTCTGGCGTCTACGGCTGGCGGGCCACCAAGGATGACGCCAACAACACGGGCTGGCTGGCGCCGGCCGTGCCGGGTATGCCGGCGCTCTGTGACGCCGCCCATCAGCGCTGGGGACGGCTGGGCTGGGACGAGCTGCTGACCCCGGCGATCAAGCTGGCGCGCGATGGTTTCGAGGTCAATCACTACGTCTCGATGGCGACCGTCGCCAACTACCCGCGGCTCAACCGCTTCCCGGAGAGCCGGCGCACATTCATCAAGCCCGACGGCTCGCCGCTGGCGCCTTCGATCGGCGGTCCCGGCGACAAGCTGGTGCAATCCGACCTGGCACGCACGCTGGAGATCATCGCCCGGGAAGGCGCCCGAACGGTTTACGACGGTGAGATCGCCGAACTGATCGCCAGGGACATGGCGGCCAACGGCGGCCTGATGACGCTCGACGACCTGGCAGCGCACCGCACGCTTGAGCACGAGCCGGCGTCGATCGACTACCGGGGCTACGAAGTGCTGGGGCAGCTGCAGAACACCGGCGATGCGACGGTGATGGAGGCGCTGAATATCCTCAGCGGCTACGACGTGGCCAGCCTGGGCTTCCAGTCGCCTGAGGCGCTGCACCTGATGATCGAGGCGATCCGCCGCGCCTTCCTCGACCGGCTGCGCTGGCTAGGCGACGCCACGCTCCAGCCGGTGCCCTACGACGGCGTCATCTCCAAGGACTACGCGGCCGTGGTGCGCGAGACGATTGACCCGGCGCGGGCCACGCCAGACGCGACGGCCGGCGATCCCTGGCCGTTCGACCCCGCCGAGGGACCTGGCGTCTCGGTGCGCGCCGGAAACGGCGGTGAGGGCAACACCACGCACATCAACGTGATCGACCGCGACCGCAATATGGTCTCGCTGACCTCGACGCTGGGCGCGCTCTACGGTTCGGCGGTGGTCGTCAAGGACACCGGGATCGTGCTGAACAACGGCACGATGTGGTTCGATCCGGAGCCCGGCGCGGTGACGTCGATCGGGCCGAACAAGCGCATCCTTTCGGCGGCTTCGCCGGCGCTGCTGCTACGCGAGGGGCGACCCTTCGCGGCGATCGGCTCGCCGGGCGGGCGGCGCGTAATCTCGGCGATCTACCAGCTGATCGTGCACATGGTCGACTTCCAGCGCGGGATGCAGGGCTCGATCTCCGCGCCGCGCATGCACAGCGAGGGCGCGGCGGTCGAGATCTCGACGCGCATCCCGGAGGCGACGCTGGAGGGCCTGCGGGCGATGGGCCATCAGCTGACCCCGCGCGAGGAAACGCTCTCGACCAGCTTCTTTGCCCGGCCCAGTGGGATCATGATCGACCCGGAGAGCGGCGAGCTGCGCGCCGGCGTTCACCAGTACACCCCGGCCACCGCCGTCGGCATCTGATGCTATCCACCCCGGCCGGCGGGATAGGCCGGCCGGGGCTTTCACTATCTCAAAGCTGCCGGGCGTGGCGAGGAAGGCGGCCTGAGTGTTGACGCCGCCGCGCGCCTGGGCAGTTCTGGGAATCCACCTTCGCGCATCACGTTGAGGGCTCGAAACCGGCAATCGACCCGATCCCCCGTAGAGACATCAGCCATGGGGTACCCCGGCGGCGCGTCCAGTTTGCAAACCTGGCGGTTTCCATTGTGACCGGACAGTAACGAAACCCCGACGCGCTGCCGGGGTACCCCCTGGCTGATGTCTCTACGGGGAACGACCGCCGCATCCATTGGGCGGTGCGATGCTCCACGAGAACCTGCCAACGCTCTAGCTGGATGCATGAGTGGCCTCCAGGGGCATCACCGGGATGCGTGGGGCTGCGCTTTGACTTCCTTTCAGGGCCGGAGGCGCGGCGACCCGATCGAGGAGGGAATTCGGGGCCGGGGCTGCGCCGTCAACGTATACTTAACCTGTTATGGTGACACGTCGAAATTACCGGGTAAGAGGCGGGGAGTACTGGCGGCTGTTCGTGGCCGTGCCGGTTCCGGCTGCCGTCAAGGCGGCCATCGCCGAGGTGCAGGCGGAACTGAAGCCGCTCGATTGGCCATTCCGCTGGGTCGACCCGGAGCTGGCGCACGTCACCCTGAAGTTCCTCGGCGACAGCAATCCCCGCAAGCTGCGCGACCTGGCCGGCAAGCTGGCCTGGGCCGCCGAGCGCGCCGAGCCGGTGGACCTCACGACCGGCGCGCTAGGAGCCTTCCCGTCGACGCGCCGGCCGCGCGTGGCCTGGCTTGGCCTGGAGGGCGATACCCTGCCACTCGAGCGGCTGGCTGACGACGTCGACGAGGTCGCCGTGGAACTGGGCTATCCCCGCGAGCGCAAGCGCTTCCAGCCGCACATCACGATTGGCCGGTTGCGGAACCGTGAGGACCCGCCGGCCGACTTCGAGACGACGATCGTGGCGCTGGATCAGCCGGCGCGGGAGATGCCTGTCGAGCGCATCCAGCTGGTGCGCTCGGTGCTGGGGCCGTCCGGACCCAGCTACGCGGTCATCGACGAGTGGCGACTGGGCCAGGAGGCCCGCGCGCCACGGGCGCTCAATCACGGTTAGCGTCGCTGCCCTTTGTCATTGAATGATTGAGCCGCCGGCCGTCGATGGACCGGCGAGAATGGAGTAACCCGCACATGAGCACAATGTTTGAAACGTTAGATGAAATTTCGCGTCGCTACGATCAGTTGACCGAGCGGCTGGCCGATCCCGACGTCGCGACGAACCCGGCATTGCTGATGGAGATCGGCTCGGAACGGGCTGAGATCGAGGAGGTCGTCACGGCGTACCGCGACCTCAAGTCGCTGGAGCAGCAGATCGAGGACGCTCAGCAGTTGATCGCCACCGAGAGCGACCCCGACATGGTTGCCCTGGCGCGCGAGGAGCTGGACAGCCTGCACGACCAGCGCGAGCCGCTGGTGGACCGCATCCGCCGCCTGCTGGTACCCAAGGACCCGCTCGATGAGAAGAACGTCATCGTCGAAATTCGCGGCGGGGCCGGGGGCGAAGAGGCCAATCTGTTCGCCGCCGAGCTGATGCGGATGTACTTGCGCTATGCCGAGAAGCAGGGCTGGAAGACCGAGATGCTGGACCTGCATGAGACCGGCATCGGCGGGATCAACAAGGCCATCTTTGAAGTGCGTGGCAAGGGCGCCTACAGTCACCTGCGCTACGAGAGCGGCGTGCATCGCGTCCAGCGCGTCCCGGTCACCGAGTCGAGCGGCCGGATTCACACGTCGACCGCCACTGTCGCCGTGCTGCCGGAGGCCGAGGAGGCGGACGTCGAAATTGACGAGAATGACCTGCGGATCGACGTCTACCGCTCGTCCGGCCACGGCGGCCAGAGCGTGAACACGACCGACTCGGCGGTGCGCATCACCCACCTCCCGACCGGGATCGTGGTGACCTGCCAGGACGAGAAGTCGCAGCTGAAGAACCGCGCCAAGGCGATGACCGTTCTGCGTGCCCGGCTCTACGAGCTGGAGCAGCAGCGCCTGGCCGAGGAGCGCGGCGAGCTGCGGCGCGGCCAGATCGGTAGTGGCGAGCGCTCGGAGAAGATCCGCACCTACAACTTCCCGCAGGACCGCGTTACCGATCATCGCCTGAAGAAGAGCGTCGGCAACCTGCAGGGCGTGCTGGACGGTAACCTCGAACCATTCATCGATGAGCTGAGAGCGCTGGCCGAGGCCCAGCGGCTCGAAAATGCCGGCATCGCCGACGGGTAGTCCCGACGCAGCCCGAACCTGCGGCGAGCGCCCCATGATCGTCGCCGAGGCGCGCGCGGCGGCGATCCGGCGCCTAGCGGGGTTGAGCGACAGCCCGTCGCTGGACGTCGACCTGCTGCTGGCCGCGGCGCTGGGGACTGACCGCGCAGGCGTGATCTCCCGGAGCAGAGATGAGCTGCCCGCCGAGGCCGGTGAGCGCTTCGGTCGGCTGCTGGAGCGGCGCCTGGCCGGCGAGCCGGTGGCCTACATCCTGGGGCGCAAAGGCTTCCGAGACATCGAATTGCTGATCGACGAGCGCGTTCTGGTGCCGCGCCCGGAGACCGAGCTGCTGGTCGAGATCGGGCTGGCGGCGCTGGCGCGCATGCCGGGTTCGCGGCGTGTCGCCGACGTCGGCACCGGTTCCGGGGCGATCGCGCTGGCGCTGGCCCACGAGTTGGCGCAGCGCGGTCGAGGCGACGTCGAGATCGTCGCGAGCGACATATCCCAGGAGGCTCTCGATCTGGCGGCGGTCAACCGGGCACGGCTGGGATTGGAGGGACGCGTCCGGCTGGAGCGGCGCGACCTGCTCTCCGGGGCGAGCGGGCCGTTCGATGTCGTGTTGGCGAATTTGCCTTACCTGCGCGATGACCAGCGACACCCCTCGACGGCGCGCGAGCCGGAGTTAGCGCTTTACGCCGGAGCCGACGGGCTAGACCTCTACCGAAGTCTGCTCGCTCAGGCGGGGCCGTTGCTGGCGCCTGG
>DATGQR010000367.1:0-13203 GCA_035304105.1 Thermomicrobiales bacterium
CCTGCGACGACGCGCTCCGCTATATAAGCTATCGAGGCGACGAGCCGCGCCTGCTACGCTGGCTGACTTGACGAGGGGGGGACGGCGATGACCGCTCCGGTACGGATTCTGGCCGTCGACGTCGGCGGCGGCACCCAGGACATCCTGGTCTACGACAGCAGCGAGCGGCTGGAGAACTGCGTCAAGCTGGTGCTGCCCGCGCAGACTCAGATCGTGGCCCGGCGCATCGCGCGCGTCACCGCCGCCGGAATGCCGCTGCACCTGACTGGCTCGCTGATGGGTGGCGGGGCCTCGGGCAACGCCGTCGAGTTGCACCTGGCCGCCGGCCTGCGCGTGACCGCCACCCCCGAAGCGGCCCGGACGCTCCACAACAATTTGGAGAAGGTCGAGAAGCTCGGTGTGCGCATCGTCGAGGACGCGCCCCCGGACGCCCAGGTCGTCCATTGCGGCGATCTCGACATGGACGCCATCCGCGACACGCTGGCGCGCTTCGAAGTCGAGATGCCGGAGATCGTCGCCATCGCCGTCCAAGACCACGGCTATGTGCCCGGCGAGCGTGGCCGCTCCTACCGCTCGCGGTACCTGCGCTCGCTGATCGAGCGCGATGGCGACGCGCTGGGCATGATCTACCAGGAGCCGCCAGCGGAGATGATCCGCATGCGCGCCGTGGTCGCCGATGTGCCCGGCGCCTATGTCATGGATACCGGCGCGGCGGCGGTGCTCGGCATCCTCGGTGACCCGCTGGTGGCCCGGCACGCGTTCGGCGAGGAGGGCGCCGTGCTGATCAACGTCGGCAATCTGCACACCTTCGCGGTCGCGTTTCGCGGCTCGCGCGTCTACGGGCTGTTCGAGCACCACACCGGCGGGGTGACGCCGGAGTGGCTCTCCGGGCTGGTCGAGCAGCTCCAGGCCGGCACGCTGACCCACGAGGCGGTCAAGGCCCAGGGCGGTCACGGCGCGGCCTTCAGCAGCGAGTTTCCAGAGGCTGGCGGCTTCGGCTTCGTGGCCGTCACTGGCCCCAACCGCCGGCTGGCCGAACCTCTGGGGTACTACCAGGCCGCACCCTATGGAGACATGATGCTCTCTGGCCCTTACGGGCTGGTGCGCGCCACCCTCGCCCGCCTGGCCGCCGACGGCCATGACGTCCCGGAGCTCGCGGCCTGACTGTGGGGGATGTCGTTCCCGTTGCCGGGTGGAGACACGCTCCTCCCCTACGAAGACGGTTGGGCTCGGTTCCTCTACACGGTCAGATGACTCGCAGATTTACAGTGCGGCGTAGGCCGTCGTGCCATTTCTACGCGGGAACGATCGCACATCCCCTGGGGCAATTCGATGATGGGCTCTACCTGCTACCCCGTGCGCTCGACCAGGGCGTCGGCGAGGGCTTCGAGGGGGGCGCGGGCAGCCGGGTCGGGGATGGCGGCGGCGAGATGGGCGACGGCGTCGTCGTGCCAGCGCTGGACCTCGGCCTGGACACGCGGGGCGATCTGGTGGCGGTCCAGCAGCGTGAGGATCTCGCCGACCTGGGCGGCGGTCAGCTCCGGCTGGCGGTAGTAGCCGCTCACCAGCTCCCAATCGGCGTCGGAGATGCGGTCGTGGAGCAGCAGGATCGGCAGCGACTTCTTGCGCCGGCGGATGTCGTCGGCCTCGGGCTTGCCGGTCTGCTCGGGCTTGCCCCAGACGCCGAGCAGGTCGTCGCGGATCTGGAAACCCATGCCGAGCGATTGCCCGAATGCCGCCAGGTGGGCGGCCGTCTCGGCGTCCGCTCCGGCGACGGTGGCCCCGGCCAGGCAGGCGTAGCGGATGATCGCCGCCGTCTTGCCGCTGATCATCGTCAGGTATTCCCGCGGGCTGACCTCGGGGCGGTCCTCGAAGCCCAGGTCCAGCACCTGCCCCTCGACGATCCGCAGTGTGGTGTGGTGCAGCTCGGTCGAGAGGTCGAGCACCGTGGCCGGGTCGACCCCGGCCTCGCGGGTAGCGTTGAGCATCAGGTGGCCCAGCGCGAAAAGCGCGTCGCCAGCATTGATTGCCTGGGCCGTGCCCCACAGCGCCCAGATGGTCGGCCGGTGGCGGCGCAGCTCGCTCCGGTCCTGGATGTCGTCGTGGATCAGCGTGAAGTTGTGGATCATCTCGATCGCCGCGGCGATCGGCATGGCCAGCTCGCCGTCGCCGCCGAGCGCCTCGCAGCTCATGACGCACAGGCGCGGGCGGATGCGCTTGCCGGCGTCGGAGCGCGCCGGAACGAAGCGCTCGTCGAGTTGTCCGAGGTGATAGCGGATGAGGCCGTAGAGCGGCAGGTCGTCGTCCGAACGCTCGAGCGCCGAGGCTTCGACCTCGGAGATCAAGGCGGACAGGGCCTCTTCAAGCCGCTCGTCGAATGCGGTCGTTGCCTGTGTGCTGTTCAGGGAGCCGGGCCTTCCCGCGTGCACCTCGCGTCGCGCGCCATGCGGTGGCGCGCTGAGGCATACTATAGCAGGCGGTTATCGAACTACGCCGTGACGCGAATTCGTCCTGAATTTGTGCGAATCTGGGAACGAACTCGGGCGGTTTGGCGTTATCATTAACGAGGGCGGGCGCCTTGCCTGCCCGTATGATCATGCCAGCCGGTCAATGCGTACTAACACGTTAGCTTCGACGCTGGTCTCATACTGAGGAAGATTCCGAAGGGGAACGGACATATGATCTTCGATCCTCTCTATATCATCATGATGCTCCCCACCATCATCTTGATGCTGTGGGCGCAACATAAGGTAAAGAGCACGTTTAGCAAGTACTCGCAGGTCCCGAACCAGCGCCGCATGACCGGCGCCGAAGCTGCGCGCTACATTCTGGACTCGCACGGGCTGTCGCACGTGCCGGTCGAGCCGGTGGCCGGTGAATTGACCGACCACTATGACCCGCGCTCGCGCACGCTGCGGCTCTCCGAGCCGGTCTATCGCTCGACCTCGGTGGCCGCGCTGGGCATCGCCGCGCACGAAGCCGGCCACGCCTTGCAGCACGCCGAGGGCTACGCGCCGCTGCAGGTGCGTGGCGCGCTGGTGCCGGTCGCCAGCATTGGCTCGAACTTCGGCTTCATCATCGTCTTCCTGGGCTTGATCCTGCAGCTGCAGCCGCTGGCCTGGGTCGGTATCGCGATGTTCGGCGCCGCGACCCTGTTCGCGCTGGTGACCCTGCCGGTCGAGTTCAACGCCTCGGCGCGCGCGATGACCGAGCTGCAGACGCTCGGCTTCATCGACCGCACCGAGTATGACCAGAACCGCCAGGTGCTCAACGCCGCGGCCTGGACCTACATCGCCGGCTTCGCCGCCGCGGTCATGACCCTGCTCTACTGGGTCATGCTCGTTCTCGGGATGCGGCGGGACTAGGGAACAGGTGACAGGGAACAGGGAAGAGGGAAAGACCTCGGCTGTTCGGTGACCTGCCCTTACGAGTTCACACGACCATCAAGCCCCCGGCCAATCCGGCCGGGGGCTTCTTTCTTGCCGACTTTCACCGGTGTGCATCGGGGTAGGTCGCCCGTTCGACCATCGTAGGGGCGGAGCTTGTCTCCACTCCTACGATGTCGGGCAAATGCGCTTCCTGTGTGCGGCAAGAGGTTTCGTGATATGGGAAATCGCCGCTTCAGGAGGCGAGGGCCCATTTCAGTTTCTCAGCTGCCTCCGTGGGATCGGAGCGTTCGATCACGATCTCGTCGGCCTTGTTGAAGTCGCGGAAGCCCCGGAGCGTGGCGGCCAGCTCGGCGTAGAAGCGCTCGTCATCCCTGCCGATGAAGGGCGGCTCCAGGTGCAGGCTGTTGATTGTCAGCACGCGCGCCTTGCGGTCCACCTTCGGGTCGAGCTGCCCGACCAGCTGGTCGCGGTGGAGGATCGCCAGGTTGTAGTAGCCGTAGCGGCGCTTGGCGCGCGGGACATAGACCTCGAACTTCACCTCGTAGTCGAACAGCTCTCGGGCGCGTCGGCGGTCCCAGATCAGGCTGTCGAACGGCGAGAGCAGCGTCGTGCGGCTGGGGCGCAGCTTCGCATCCAGCAGCTCCTTCCAGACGAAGAACTCGCCGTCCATCCCGCGCACCGTCGCCGGGACGACCAGATCCCGCTCAACGAGCCGCCGCAATAGCTGGCCGGCGTCCTTCTTCGGAATGGCCGCCTGCCAGCCGCTGCGGTAGTAGTCTGGCAGCCAGCGGGCTGAGGTGATGCCCATTGCTCGGGCGGCGTTTGCGGCCAGTGTTTCCTTGGCCTCCTCCTCGCTCGGCAGGTGCAGCTCGTCGTCCCAGCAGGGGTGCACGCGCTCGGTCAGGTCATAGACGCGCTGGAAACCCTCGCGGCGGTCGATCATCAGGCGGCCCATCGTCCAGAGCAGGTCGAGCGCGATGTTGGTGGGCTTGTTGCCGTACCAGGCCCAGGGTTCGGCCTTGCCGGCGCCCTCCGGCGGATCGAACGAGCGTGTGCTGGCGGCCCCGCGCTCGTGAATGAACTCCATGACGTGGTCGAGCACATCCCGGTTCGCGTCGTACCACTCGCGAGTCCCGGCGCGGAAGGCTTCTGGATAGCTCAGCATCTGGCGCCGGAAGGGGCCGAACAGCTCGATCGGGACGTACGCGCAGGCATGCGCCCAGTACTCGAAGATGGCGCGCTCCTGGCCGTGCAGCGCGTGCAGCCACTCCGGCGGGTGGTTGCCGAGCCGGCTCCAGAGCACGATGTGGTGGCTGCGCTCGACGACGCTGATTGAGTCGATCTGCAGCGCGCCCAGCTGCCGGATGACCTCGCGCATCTTGCGGATCGTCGGGCGCTTCGGGGGCGGACCTGAGAGGAGCTGGGCTCCGATCATCATCCGTCGGGCCTGTCGGGGGGTCAGCTCGAGCACGGCTTGCCACTCCTCGCATCATCGTCTGCGGTCGAACGTACACATTCTAGCAGCCACTAGAACATTTGTGCGCCACGCCTCGGGCGATTGATGTGGCGCTTCGGGCGGCATCGCCGTTCGCGCGCCTCGAAATATCCGGGCCGCGCGAATGATCCGTAGCGGATATTGGTTCGTATGTCCTCTTCAGCTATGGTACCTTCGTACTGATCAGCTGGTACCGAGCGGTGACTTCCGCAAACGAGAGCGCGAGGCCGGAGTGCAGGTGAGTTGGAGCCGGGCGTACCACCGAGAGTTCGTGCGTCCGGTGCGCGCGACGGCTTACCGCTACGGTGGCTCCGCCTACGGGACCTGGCTGCTGGTCGTGGGCATGATCCTCGTGATGGCTGGCGCGCTGGCCATGGGCTGGGCGGACTACCAGTCCCTGGTCGATGATCATGGCCTGAGCGCGGCGGGCTGGTCATGGGCCGACGCGCACGCCTACGGGCAACTCCTCTCCTACGCCTTCCTGCACGGCAGCGCCGAGCACTTCTTCTGGAACACCCTGATCCTGCTACTGGTCGGCTGCGTCATCGAGTGGCGCATGGGCTTTCGGGTGGTGACGCTCATCTTCATCGCCGGAGCCATCGCCAGTGGCCTGGCGCACCTGCTGATCTTCCCGCATGAGACGCGGGTGCTGATCGGGGCCAGCGGTGGGGTATCGGCGCTGCTCGGGGCAGCCCTCGTCCTCGTCGGCGACCTGGGTGTGCAGGTGCGCGTGCCGGGCACGCCGCGCTGGTTCACGATCAACTTACGCTGGTTGCTGCTGGCCTGGCTGGGCCTCCAGTTCATTAGCCTGGTGGAGGTGATCGCGTCCGATGGCGGCGCCGGCGAGGTGGCCTACTGGGGGCATACTTCCGGCTTCGTGATCGGCGCGGCGCTCGCCCTGGCTCTGCGCCTGATCGACGCAGACGGGCACGACCAGGCAGCCGGCGGCGACCTCGCTCCCACCTTCTCGAGTGCCGGCGACTGATCCGGAGTTCTACCCCTGCGCTGTGACTTGCCTGCCTCGCTGCCTCTATAATCGGTGCAGGTGGTGGAGCAAGGTGGGATTCAGAGATCGATGCCCAGTGACGTAGAGAAATTAATGCGCCACATCCTACGGCACTTTCTTGCGCCCCAAGACGCGATCCGCGTCGATCTCGACGCCTCGGCATCCGACCGCGGCGCGGATCTGGATGACGACAAGGAGCGCGCGGTCCGGGTCGAGGAGTTGCGCATGGAGCGCCTCTCCGGTCCCTTTCACAGCGCGCTGCGCCGTGCCTATGCCGCCACCCGAGCCGGAGGTGATTCGATCTCGCTGGACGACCGCGATGAAGACGAGAACCGCCAGGCCGATGCGCTCGTGAACTACCTGGTGCGCACCCGGCTGGCGACCTCGACCACGCGCGAAACCGACGAGAACCACTATATCTACACGATCTCGGTGGACTGGGAAGCGCTCGAACGCGTCGCGCACGAGGCCCGCGCTGACCTGTCCAACATTCTTGACGGAAGTGGTTGAGATCATCACGACGCGCATCCAGGATGCCCAACAAGCACTCGGCGTGACGTTCCGCGATCCGGAGCTGCTGCGGCTGGCTCTGGTACATTCCTCGCTGCTCAACGAGCCGGAAGCGGAATTCAACGATCAGGTGACCGAATCCAATGAGCGGCTTGAGTTTCTCGGCGACGCCGTGCTCGGCCTGGTCGTGGCCGAATACCTGTACCAGCGCTTCCCCGACTCGCCCGAGGGGCGCTTGACGGTCTATCGGGCCGCGCTGGTGCGCCGCGAGACGCTGGCGCGCTGGGCACGCGAGCTTGGCCTGGGCGACCTGCTGCTGATCGGCCGCGGCGAGATTCAGGCCGGCGGCATCAGCCAGCGCATCCTCGCGGGAACCTTCGAGGCGGTCATCGGTGCGCTCTATCTCGATCAGGGGCTAGCGGCGGTGCGGAGCTTCATGGCCGCATTTCTGGACCGTGACGTCGAGCGCGCGCTCGCCACCGACGACCTGACGAACTACAAGGGGCTTCTTCAGGAGCACATCCAGCAATATGACACCGTGTTGCCGACCTATGTCGTCGTGTCGCAGGAGGGGCCCGATCACGAGCGCAACTTCGTGATCGAGGCGCGGCACCGCGGTCAGGTCATCGGCACGGGCAGCGGCCGCTCCAAGCGCGCGGCCGAGCAGGCGGCGGCGCGAGACGCGCTCATGCGCCTCTCAGACGCTGAGGAGAGCGGCGTCCCAATCGAACGATGCGGAGACCTGGCCGATACGGCGGCGCGGTGAGGAAGGCGGCAGCGCGGTGGCTCGACATTACGACCAGATGACGATACTCGGCGGCAATTCCAATCCGGAGTTGATGCGCGAAATCTGCGCCTACATCGACATCCCCCCGGGCCGCGCCGAGGTGTTCAAGTTCTCCAACGGCAACATCTTCGTGCGCGTCGGCGAGAGCGTGCGCGAGAACGACGTCTTCGTCGTCCAGTCGTTCGCCCATCCGGTCTCGGACTCGATCATGGAGATGCTGATCATGATCGACACGCTCAAGCGCGCCTCGGCCGGCCGGATCACCGCCGTGATCCCCTACTACGGCTACGGGCGCACCGACAAGAAAGACCAGCCGCGCGTGCCGATCACCGCCCGCCTGCTGGCCGACATGATCACCGTCGCCGGGGCTCATCGCGTCCTGACGGTCGACTTGCACGCCGGCCAGATCCAGGGCTTCTTCAACATCCCGGTCGACGAGCTGACGGCGATGTACCAGCTGGCGCAGTACATGGCCGACCAGAATGTCGAACGGCCGGTCGTCGTCTCGCCCGACCTGGGCAACACCAAGCGCGCCCGCAACCTGGCTGAGCTGCTCGACTGCCCGCTGGCGATCATCGAAAAGCGCCGCACCGGGAACGTCGACAGCAGTGAGGTGCTCAACCTGATCGGCTCGGTCGACGGCTGCACGGCGATCCTCTTTGACGACGAGATCGACACGGCCGGCTCGATCTGCCAGGCCGCCGAGGTGTGCGTCGAGCGCGGCGCGTCCGAGGTCTACGCCCTGGCGACGCATGGGGTGCTGAGCGGCCCGGCTATCGAGCGGCTCTCGCTCTCGCCGCTCAAGGAGGTCGTGCTGACCAACACGATCGCGATCCCGGCCGAGAAGCGCATCCCGAAGATCACCGTGCTCTCGATCGCCGGCCTGATCGGCGAGACCATCGCCCGCATCCACACCGGCGCCAGCGTCTCGCACCAGTTCCGGCGCGTAGCGCTGTAGGGAACAGGGGAGAGGGAACAAGGGAAAGACTCACGCGATCCTGTCTTCCTACAAACGACAACCTGCGAACGACAGACTGTCTGACTCCCCTCTCCCCGCGGAGCGAAGCGGAGCAGTGGGAGAGGGGCCGGGGGTGAGGGATGTCTTCCAAGCCAACTCACGATGAATTGCGCCGCTGGGTGCGGGAAGTGTGCGAGCGCTTTCCGGGGGAGTACTGGCGCGAGAAGGACAAGGCCGGGGAATACCCGACCGAGTTCGTCGATGAGATGATCGCCTCGGGGTACCTCAGCGCGTTGATTCCCGAGGAGTACGGCGGCTTCGGACTGGGTGTGTCCGAGGCGGCGGTGATCGTCGAGGAGATCAACCGCTCGGGCGGCGCGGCCGGCCCCTGCCACGGCCAGATGTACATGAGCAGCCTGCTGCGCCATGCGTCGGAGGAGCAGAAGCGCCGCTACCTGCCGAAGATCGCCAGCGGCGAGCTGCGCCTGCAGACCTTCGGCGTCACCGAGCCCAACTCCGGCACCGACACGACTCGGCTGCAGACGACCGCCGTGCGCGACGGCGACTACTACATCATCAACGGCCAGAAGATCTTCATCTCGCGGGTCAACAACTCCGACCTGATGCTGCTGCTGGCGCGCACGACGCCGCTGGATCAGGTCGAGCGGCGCACCCACGGGCTGTCATTGTTCCTGATCGAGCAGGACTCGCTGGACCCGGAGGCCTTTGAGGTCCAGCCGATCGACATGATGATCAACAACGACACCAACCAGCTCTTCTTCGACAACCTGGAGGTGCCGGCTTCCTGCCTGATCGGCGAGGAGGGCATGGGCTTTCGCTACCTGCTGGACGGGCTGAACACCGAGCGCATCCTGATCGCCGCCGAGTGCGTCGGAGACGGCCGCTGGTTCGTCGAGCAGGCCACCGAGTACGCCAAGACCCGGGTCGTCTTCCAGCGGCCGATCGGCCAAAACCAGGGCATCCAGTTCCCGCTGGCGCGCGCCTACGCCAATGTCGAGGCGGCCGCGTTGATGGTCGAGCGAGCCGCGACGCTGTTCGACGCTGGCGAGCCGTGCGGGCCCGAGGCGAACATGGCCAAGCTGCTGGCCGCTGATGCTTCGTGGGAGGCGGCCAACGTCGCCCTGCAGACCTTCGGCGGCTACGGCTTCGCCAAGGAGTACGACGTCGAGCGCAAGTTCCGCGAGACGCGCCTCTATCAGGTCGCTCCAATCTCGACCAATCTGATCCTCTCCTACATCGCTGAGCACGTCCTCGGGTTGCCGCGCTCCTTCTAACGCGGGCCGCCCGGCGAGGGCAGGCGAGCGGGGATGCTCGTAGGGGCATTCTGCGCACAGGCAATTGCCATGCGCCCTCCGCTATGCTAACGTGAGCGACACACAGAAGCTATGAGGCGGCGCTGCCGCCAAACCGTCGCCGCGCCTGCGCACGGCGTGGTGCTTGCCCACGTGAAGGGGATACTGGCCGTGGAACGGGAGCACACGTTCGACGAACTACTCGCGTTGGCAACGACAGGGCGCCTGCGACGTCGCGACGTCCTGCGGCGCGCGATGGCCCTCGGCCTCGCCGCCCCGGCCATCGCCGCGCTGCTGGCGGCCTGCGGGGACGACGATGACGACGATGATACGTCCGGCGATGACGACTCCGCTGGCGGGGATGCCACCGAAGCTGATACCTCCCCGACTGCCACCGAAGGTGAGGATGACGATTCCGCTGGCGAGACGCCCGAAGATGACGCTAGTGAGGGCGACGCCTCCCCCACTGAAGCTGAGGAAGAGGACGGTGACGAGGGCGGCGCGGAGGAAGGCGAACCCGTCCGGGGCGGGCGCCTGCTCGTCGCGCTGATCGGCGAGCCGCCGTCGCTGGACATACACCAGACGACGGCGACGATCGTCGCGCTCACCACCTGGCACATGTACGAGACGCTGTTCACCTGGGATGCCAATTTCCAGGTCGTGCCGCTGCTGGCCGAGTCGCACGAGGTGAGCGACGACGGCCTGCTGCACACCGTGACGCTGCGCCAGGGCGTCCTGTTCCACAACGGCGAGGAGCTGACGGCTCACGACGTGGTTGCCTCGATTCGCCGCTGGGGCGAGATCAGCGGCCTGGGCAAGACGTTGCTGGAGGCGACCGACGATATCGTCGAGGTCGATGACTACACCATCGAATTCCACCTCAACCAGCCGCTGGGCTCCTTCGAGGTGCTGCTGGCCCGCCAGAACCAGGGCGCGGCGATCTACCCGGCGTCGATCGTGGAGAACGCCGGCCCCGAACCGCTCGAAGAATTCATCGGCACCGGGCCGTACATGTTCGTCGAGCGCCAGGCGGACGCCTACATCCGCATGGCGCGCTTCGAGGACTACGTCGGGCTGGAAGGCGAGCCGAACGGCTACGCCGGCGGCAAGGCCGCCTACATCGACGAGATCGAGTTCATCCCGGTGCCGGACGAGGCGGCGCGCATCGCCGGCCTGCAGGCGGGCGAGTACCACTACCTCGAGAGCATCATCCCCGACCAGTACCACACGCTCAAAGACGATCCCAACATCGTGGCTGAGATCATGCCCCCCGACGGCTGGGACGTGATGGTGCTCAACACCACCAGCCCGCTGATGAGCAACCAGACGATTCGCCAGGCCTTCCTGGCCGCGATCAACTGCGAGGAAGTCGCGCTGGCGGCGAACGGCGAGGGCTTCTACCGTCTCGATCCCGGCTTCATGCTCCAGGAGACGGTCTGGCACTCGACCGTCTCGGAAGAGCTCTACAACCAGGGCAACCCGGAGCGCTGCAAGGAACTGCTCGACGAGGCCGGCTACGACGGCACGCCGCTGCGCTTCATGACGACGCAGGAGTACCTTGACCAGTACAACATGGCCGTCGTCGCTCGCCAGCAGCTGGAGGCCGGCGGCTTCGTCATCGAGGAGCTGGAGATCTTCGACTGGGCGACGGTCAACGAGCGCCGCACCGATCCCGAGTTGTGGGACGTCTTCACGACCGGCTTCTCCTTCCGCGTCGATCCGATTCAGATGCCGCCGCTGTCGGGCTGCAACTGGCCCGGCTGGTGGTGCAGCGACGCGAAGGTGGCGGCGGCTGAGACGCTGCAGTCCTCGTCCGACTTCGACGAGCGTTACGCGGCGACCGAGGAGATCCAGCGGCTCTGGTACGAGGAGGTGCCCGGCGTCAAGGTCTGCGACACCAGCGGGGTGAGCGCGCGGCTACCCTCGCTCAAGAACTTCAAGGTGACACATACCCAGCTCCAGCCGGAGTTCGTCAACATGTGGCTCGACGAGAGTTAGATGACCACCTACATCGTGCGGCGCCTGCTCCTGATGATCCCGGTGCTGCTGATCGTCGGGACGGTCGTCTTCACACTGGTCCACCTGACGCCGGGCGACCCGGCCGCGGTCATCCTCGGCCCCGACGCGACCCGCGAAGAGGTCGAGGAACTGCGCGACCGCCTGGGCCTGAACGACCCGCTCTACGAGCAGTACGTGCGCTGGCTCAGCGGCGTCGTGCGGCTCGACTTCGGCGATTCGCTATTCATCGGCGAGCCGGTGAGCCGGGCGTTGCTCGACCGCGCCCAGCCCACGCTGACACTGACGCTCTATGCGCTAGTGCTCCAGGTCATCATCGGCATCCCGGCCGGCTTGCTGGCCGCCGTGCGCCACAATTCGATCCTGGACCGGGTGATCATGATGTTCTCGATTAGCGGCGCGGCGATGCCCAACTTCTTCCTCGGCATCCTGCTGATCCTGGTCTTCGCGGTGCAGATCGGCTGGCTGCCGTCGGGCCGCTTTGTCTCGCTGGCCGACGACCCGATCGATCACTTCCGGCATATGCTGCTGCCGGCCCTGGCGCTGGGCGTCTCGGCGGCCGGCCTGCTGGCGCGCCTGGTGCGCTCGACGATGCTCGACGTGCTGCATGAGGACTACGTGCGCACCGCGATGGCCAAGGGCCTGCCCGAGCGCCTGGTCATCGTGCGCCATGCTCTGCGGAACGCGCTGATCCCGGCGGTCACGGTGATTGGGCTCTCGGTCGGTGGCTTGCTGGGCGGTGCGGTCGTCACCGAGACGGTCTTCACGCTGCCCGGCATGGGGCGCTTGATCGTCCAGAGCGTGGGGCGGCGTGACTATCCGGTCATTCAGGGCGGCGTCATGTTGATCGCCGCCACCTACGTGCTGATCAATCTGCTCGTTGACCTGTTGTACGTATATCTCGACCCACGGGTGCGCTATGGAGACAACTGAGCGCCCGCGCGCCGCAGAGATCACCGCGCCACGCGCGCGCCGGGGCTTGCTGGGCAACGTGCGGCCCTCGTCGCGCTTCTACTGGGTGCGCGTGCTCTCCCAGAACCGGGTGGCGACCAGCAGCGCGCTCTTCATCCTGATCGTCGTGCTGCTGGCCATCGGCGCGCCGCTGGTGACTTCGCACGATCCGCAGGCGGTCGCGCCGATCGACCGCCTGAAACCGCCCTCGGCCGAGCGGCTCTTCGGGACGGATGACCTGGGCCGCGACCTGTTCTCGCGCGTGATCTACGGCGCGCGCGTCTCGCTGATCGTCGGGATCGTGGTGACGCTGTGCGCGGCGCTGGCGGGCTCGCTGCTGGGGTTGCTCTCGGGCTACTATGAGCGGCTGGACACGCCGATCATGCGCTTGATGGACGGCCTGCTGGCCTTCCCAAGCATTCTGCTGGCGATCGCGATCATGGCCAGCCTGGGCCGCAGCTTGACCAATGTGGTCATCGCGCTCTCGATCGTTTACACCCCCTCGATCGCTCGGCTGGTGCGCAGCACGACGCTGGTGACCAAGCGCCAGCCATATGTGGAGTCGGCCCGGGCGATCGGCCATCGCGACTACGCGATCCTGGGCAAGTACATCTTCGCCAACTCGCTCTCGCCGCTGATCGTGCAGTGCACCTTCGTCGTTGCCTACGCGATCATCTCCGAGGCCTCGCTCTCGTTCCTGGGGGCCGGGGTCAACCCCGAGGTGCCGACCTGGGGCAACATGCTGAGCGACGGCCAACGGCTGATCCAGCGTGCCTGG
>DATGQR010000368.1:0-13011 GCA_035304105.1 Thermomicrobiales bacterium
CCGCCACTCCGATATCTCCGAATACACCTACGACGAGCGCATGCACGGCTCGCCCTTTTTCCACGCCACCAACATCCCCAACGCGCCGCCCAGCAACCTCGTCCAGATCGGGATCGGCGGTTGGGCCGGCAGCCGCGACGGCCTGCGCGAGTCACGTAACCGAGAGACCACCGTCATCACGGTTGACGACATCGACCGCTATGGCGTGGACAGGATCATCGAGTACGCCCTGGAGATCGCCTGGAAGAACGCCGACGCCGTCTGGCTGAGCTTCGACATCGACGTCGTCGATCCGGCTTACGCGCCCGGCACGGGCACGCCGGTGGCCGGCGGGCTGACGCCGCGGGAGATCCTGCGGATGCTGCGCGGCTTCGCGGCCGAAGGGCTGGTAGGCATGGAACTCGTCGAGGTCTCGCCGCTGTACGACACCGCCGACATCACCGCGCTGCTCGGTGCCCACAGCATCATGGAGGTCCTGGGCAGCCTCGTCGTCAACGGCAAGCTCGGCCGCCGGCCCGAGGACCTGCTGGAGAAGCCGTTCTAGGGAACAGGGAGAAGAAGGTTGTAATTCGTAGGTCGTAGTTTGTAGCGAGAACCGGAAAGCGTTGCCCTTCCTACAAACTGCAGCCTACGAACTACAACCTCTACCTTACAGAGGGTGAGGGCTCCGAATGGACGAGAACCGGAAACTTGAACGCTCGGACTTCCTGGGCACCTGGGCGATGGAGGCCGCCGACGCCCTGGAAGGGACGACGGGCGAGGAGCGCGAGGAAGCCCGTCGGCTCTACGGCCTGGAGCCGGCCGAGAGCGTGCGCGACCGCAAGATGACGCTCTTCGCGCGCGGCTGGTGGGGCGTGACCGCCGAGACTTTCGGCGGCGCGAAGTACCTGGAAGATGCCCGCGAGCTAGGCGGGCAGGACGTCGTCTTCGTTGGCGCCCCCTACGATGGCGGCACGACCTACCGGCCTGGCACCCGCTTCGGCCCCGACGCCTTGCGGCGGGTCGCCGGCTCGCCCTACAACCCCGGCTTCGGCATCGACCTCAGCCAAGCGCTCGACATGGCCGACCTGGGCAACATTCAGGTCATCCCGTCCAACCTGGAGAAGTCCTTCGACCAGATCGCCAAGGCAATGTCCTACATCGCCGAGCGCGAGGTCTTCCCGGTCGTCCTCGGTGGTGACCACGCCATCGGCTACCCGAACGTGCGCGGGATCTCGCCCTACATCAATGGGAACATCGGCATCATCCACTTCGACCGCCACGCCGACATCTCCGAGGACTCCCTGGACGAGCGCATGCACGGCTCACCCTTCTTCCACGCCACCAACATCCCCAACGCGCCGCCGACCAACCTGGTCCAGATCGGCGTCGGGGGCTGGTCGAGCACGCCGCAGTGGTTCAAGACCGGCCGCGAACGCCAGACGACGGCGATCACCGTCGACGACATTGACAGGTACGGCATCCACCGGGTGCTGGAGTATGCCCTGGAGATCGCCTGGAAGAATGCCGACGCCGTCTGGCTCAGCTTCGACATCGACTCGGTCGATCCCGCCTTCGCCCCGGGCACGGGCACGCCGGTGGCGGGCGGCCTGACGCCCCGCGAGGTGTTCCAGATGATCCGCGGCATTGCCCGGGAGGGTCTGGTCGGCATGGAGCTCGTCGAGGTCTCGCCGCCCTATGACCACGCCGACATCACCGCCATCCTCGGCGCCACGATCATCCGCGAGGTCCTCGGCTCTATGGTCGACGCCGGCAAGCTCGGCCGCCGGCCTAAGGACTTGCCTGAGAAGCCGTTTGAGTAGTTCGTAGGTCGTAGGAAGCGGAGACCCACCCTCATTCCGTATCGCAGATCAGCGATCGGGCTGGGACGCGGTCTCTCCTACAAACTACAACCTACGAACTACAAACTACTGCCCTACGGGTTCGCCCTGCTGGCAGGACAGCTCCGGGTAGGGGGCCGAGTCGGCGTTCTTGTAGTCGCGGATGAATGAGGCGATGCGCGTGTCGGTCGGCGAGTCGGGGTAGAGCTGGACGCCCCAGGCGGTGAGGACTACCGGATGCGGCAGCCCTTCGTAGGGCGTCATGAAGACGTCTTCCTTGCCCTCGCCGAAGAGCTCCAGGTCCGACATGTCGCGCTCGCTCAGGTTCGGGTCGTGGGCGATCCAGATCGCGCCGGTCGCCAGCGCGGCGACGGCCACCTCATTCTCGACCGGGACGAAGTAGATGCCGCACTCCAGCGAAGCCGGGGCGTGCGCGCCGCCGGCCGGCGGGATCTGCTCATATTCGACCGGGCCGGTCGCGATCGAGCTCTCCAGCCCTTCGTAGACGATCAGCCCCTCGACCTCGTCGGGGATCGACGGGCGGCTGAGCGAGTACAGCGCGCTGCTAATGGAGATCACGACGATGAGCGTCGCGACGATCGGCACCCAGCGGCGGCTAAACTGACGCGCGGCGGGATCGCCGTGCCCGGCGCGTGGGTTCGGCATGGCCATGGACTTGCTCTGGAACTGCACCCGGCGTACCTTGCTTCTGTCTCTCACGGCACAACGGCAATCGAGCCGTATTTATCCTATATCAGTTTGTGAAATCGGTCACGAAACGGAGGGGTCATGCAGTCGCGCAGAGTCATCTCGACGATCGACGCCCACGCCGCTGGCGAGCCGCTGCGCCTGATCACCGCCGGGGCGCCGCGCCTGCGGGGCGCGACGATCCTGGAGCGCCGCGCCGAGATGCTCGCCGAGCATGACTGGCTGCGCCGGGCCCTGATGTGGGAGCCGCGCGGCCATGCCGACATGTACGGCGCCATCCTGACCGACCCGGTCAGCGCTGATGCCGACTTCGGCATCCTCTTCATGCACAACGAAGGCTATTCGACGATGTGCGGCCACGGCATCATCGCCGTCACCACGATCCTCCTGGAGACCGGCATGGTCGCGGTGGGGGATGGCGCGGCCGAGATCGCCTACGACAGCCCGGCCGGCCCGATCCGCGCCCGCGCGACGCTCGACGGCGGGCGGGTGACCGAGGTCGCCTTCACCAACGTGCCATCGTTCGTCTTCGCCGACCGCGTCGAGGTGACGACCAGCTACGGCGAATTGGTCGTTCAGGTCGTCTACGGCGGCGCGTTCTACGCCCTGGCCGAGGCCGCCGCGGCCGGCCTGGAGGTCGAGCGCGCCAGCATCAAGAACCTGATCGACTTCGGGATGCAGGTCAAGCACGAGGTCGAGCGCCAGCTTGACGTGGCCCATCCGGACGCGCCAGACCTGCGCGGCATCTACGGCACGATCATCACCGGCCCGCCGCGCGACCCGGCGTCCGGCGGCCGCAACGTCACCATCTTCGCCGACGGCGAGGTCGACCGCTCGCCGTGCGGCACCGGCACGGCGGCGCGCCTCGCCTGGCTGCACATGAACGGCCAGGTCGCCGCCGAGGAGCGCTGGGTTCACGAGAGCATCATCGATACCCGGTTCACCGGCTGCGTGCTTGAGACGACGCGCGTCGGCAACTTCCCGGCGATCGTGCCGGAGATCGCCGGGCGCGCTTTCATCACCGGCATGCATACCTTCCTGATCGAGCCCGACGACCCGCTGGCGGGAGGATTCCTCGTGCGCTAGCGTTGGGCGCTAGAGAAGCGGAAAAGCAGGTCACCACTCCGACGAGAGGAGGGCACGATGGCGACGCGGGAAGAGATCATCGAGGCGATCCGGCAGGGTATTGAGGTGGCGGAGCGCACCTTTTCCAGCCTGAGCGACGAGCAGCTCGCAACTGAGGTCTACGAGGGCGGCTGGACGGCGAAGGAGATCCTGGCGCACCTGGCTGGGCGGCAGGGAACCTACGACATGCTGATCAACATGGCCTCCGGCGGCGAGATGCCCGAAATGCCGGAGGGCGGCTTCGACGTCGATGGCTGGAACCAGCGCATCGTCGACGAGCGCATCGACCGCTCCCGCGATGAGCTTCTGGCCGAGTTCCGCAGCGTCCACGAGGCGCTGATCGAGCGCGTCCAGAGCCTCGACGACTCCATCCTCCAGGCGACCGTCGTCACCCCGCGTGGCGAGGCCATCGCCAGCGACGTCCTCCGCGGCAGCGGCGGTCTGCACTCCGTCGCCCACAGCAACGACGTCGCGCAGGCGTTGGGACTATAGCGACGGCCTGTAGACGCTGTGCGCCTCCCTGGTTTCCTGGATCGTCGTTTTCCAGTCTTGATGCGAGGATCGGACCTGTAGCTCTTCGATCAGAAAGCGAACGATATCCTCGACGGTAATCAACCCGGTGGGAATATGGAGGCTCGCGAAGCCATCGCGAAAATGAGGGTGTTCGACGTCCAACACTGATGCTCCGATATGGAGATGGGGGAAGGGCCTGGATTCAGGGTTTCTGGGATTCCAGTGGGCGTTCACGATCTCGCGTCCTCGATTGTCGCGGATCGTCGGGGTCGTCAATCTCCACGAGCTGAAAGTGCACTGCTACGTCCAGGAACATCCGTGGATTGTTGGAGGCTCTCAGAAGCTCGACCGGGACTCCATGCTGGAAAATCAAGACGCCAAGTTCATTGAAGGCGAGGGGGCCGCCCGAGTCTTGCCGGCGTTACACAATGAAGCGCGGCTTGGATTGGCCGCGCGAAGTGTTCGAATCCGTACGCCGACTCTATCTCACTGCGATGTACACACGAAATGTCTGGCTAGTCGTCGTTCACCGCGCCGGTGGGTTGGGCGGCCGGTTCGAGGCCGGGGAGGGGATCGAATTCGCCGGTGGCGCGGGCGTAGTTGAGGATCGAGTTGATGACGCCCAGGTGGCTGAAGGCCTGCGGGAAATTGCCGAGGTGCGCCCCGGTGTGCGGGTCGATCTGCTCGGCGTACAGCCCCAGGTCGTTGGCGCGGTCCAGCATGCGCTCCAGCAGCTCCTTCGCCCGGCAGAGGTCGCCCCGGGCGATCAGGCAGTCGATCAACCAGCAGGAGGTCAGCACGAAGTGGCCCTCGTCGCCGGTCAGGCCGTCGACGTTGACGCCCTCGTCGGAGACCTTGTAGCGCGCCACCAGGCCGTCGATCGTCAACTCCTCCATGATCGCGTCGATCGTCTTTGACATCACCGGGTGGCTGGCGTCGATGAAGTGGCGGATCGGGAAGGAGAGCGTCGAAGCGTCCAGCGCCGTCGAGCCGAAGGCCTGGGTGAAGACGCCGGTCTTGGAGTCGATGCCGTAGCGCATCACCTCGGCGCGGATCTCGTCGCAAGTGCGCTCCCACAGGTCGTAGGGCGCGTCGCGGCTGTCGATGCGGCCCAGGGTGATCGCGCGGTCGAGCGCCAACCAGCTCAGGACGTTGGAGTAGGTCATGCGCTGCGGCTCGCTGCGCACTTCCCAGATGCCCGAATCCGGCTCGCGCCAGTGGATCAGCACCTGGTTGACCAGCGAGGCCAGGTAGTTCCAGAGCGTCTCGGAGATCGCCCCGCCGAAGCGCCGGTAGGTGTGGGCAGCGTCCAGCAGCTCCGCCCAGACGTCGAGCTGCTTTTGTCGGTAGGCGCCGTTGCCGATGCGCACCGGCCGCGAGCCGCGGTAACCCTCCAGGTGGCTCAGCTCCTGCTCCGGCAGCTCCGTCTCTCCGCCGACCGTGTACATGATCTGCAGCGACGACGCCTGCAGGTCGGTCGCGTCGATGATCCACTGGAAGAACGACTCCGCCTCCTCCCGGTAGCCGATCGAGAGGAAGGAGTAGATCGCGTAGGTCGTGTCGCGGATCCAGGAGTAGCGATAGTCCCAGTTGCGCACGCCGCCCAGATCCTCGGGCAGCGAGGTCGTCGCGGCGGCAGCCATCGCGCCTGTCGGCATGTAGTCGAGCAGCTTCAGTGTCAGGGCGCTGCGGCGGACGTGCTCGCTGTAGGGCCCCTCGTAGGTGCAGCGACTGATCCAGGTGCGCCAGCCCAGTAGCTCGTAGCCGAACAGGCGGTCCGACGTCCCGGGTGCGATGCCGACCCAGACCGCGCCGCGCGAGCCGTGGTAACTGGCGACGATGTGTTCCTCTTCGCCGGGGCCGATGAAGATGTCGCAAGACAGTTGGGCGTCGTCCATCTCCAGCGGGCAGCCGCAGTTGATCGAGAGGTAGGCGTTGCGGCCCTTGAGCAGCGCGCCCCGGCCCGGCACCAGCTCGATGACCGGTGTGCCGCGGCCGTAGTCGAAGCGCGGGGCGATCACCTGGCGCATGCGGACGTGGCCCTCGACGCCGCGCACGATCCGGATGACCATGCCGGAGAAGAGCCGGTCGACGATTCCCAGGTTGGCCCCAAAGCCGATCGAGGGCATGAAGTCGATCACCTCGGCGATGCCGGAGGATGTCTCGAAGCGCGTGACCAGCACATTGGTGTCTTCGATGTAGTGGCGGCTGGCGGTGTATGCCTCGCGCGGGGCGATCTGCCAGTAGCCGCCGCGGTTGGCGTCGAGGATGCGGCCGAAGACGCTCGGCCCGTCAATGCGCGGGAAGCACAGCCAGTCGATCGAGGCGTCGCTGCCGATCAGCGCGACGGTTCGGCCGTTGCCAACCGCGCCGTAGGCTTCGATCGGGAGATAGCCCGCTGCGTCACGCTGGTAGCTGAGAGGCCTGGGGGGCACGGCATGTCCGGATCGCTAGGTATCCCGGGAGAGCCGGCCGGCTCTCCCGGGATAACGTCTGTACGTACACGTCGAAGTATGCCGCTTCGAATGCGGCGTTGTCGACTTCCTCTAGCGATCCTACGCGCTACGAGCCCTCGACGATGAAGAAGCAGGTCCCATATTGCGCGTCAGGCACGTAGGTTTGCGGCCCGGCCAGCGGCAGCGTGTTCGAGCCGCTCCAGCTTAGGTGCACGCGGTAGTTGCCCGGCGGCAGCGTCTCGTCGTGCCAGGGGATGTCCTCCCGGCAGGCGCCCGGCGGCGCGCTCTGAGTGTAGATCGGGCAGTCGTCGCAGGCCGGCAGCTCGATCGTCCGGGCGACTGGCCCGTCGAGCGTCACCGTCATCGGGTAGGGCGCCTGATTGCCGAAGGAGACCGTCGCCTGGCCCTGGTTGCCGACCGGCCAGTCCAGCAGCAGCGCCGGGCCGAGCGGCTCGGTTTCTACACCGGCCGGGGCCGGCGGCTCGGCCGGGATGTCGGTCTGGTAGCGCCAGCGGTAGTAGTGCTGGCCGACGTTGCCGGCCTCGACCTGCCACTCCGGCGGGTTGGAGGGCGTGTAGGTCAGGCAGCGCCGCTCGAAGCATTGCAGCATCACCTGGGTCAGCGTGCCGCCCACCTGGACGACCGTCCAGTAGGCCTCGCTGATCGGGTAGCCGGTGGCGAAGAAGGGGTCTTCGAAGAGCTGCCCCTCGGTGTAGTTGCCGTCCTGATAGATCGTGCCGCTGGAGGTCATGAACTCCCAGAAGGGCGTGGCGACCGTGTGGTTCGTCTCGGGCACGTAGTAGCCAGCGGTGACGCCGAACTCAGTGCCGAAGAAGTCGGAGTGCTCCAGGTTGCCATTCTCGTCGACCGTGGCCGTGATGACCGTGCCGACCGGCGTCGGCTCGTCATCCAGCCGCTTGGCCAGCGCCGCGTAGGTTACGGCCAGCGGGTCCCCGGCGTCGCCGGCAATGTTGACTTCGGCCGGTTCGAACTGGGCGAAGTCGTTATTGCCGTACTGCAGCCGCCCGGTGATCAGTTCCACGACCAGGAGGCCGTTGGTGACGTACCAGACACTGTTCGGATCGACGTTGGGATCGGTCGTGATCTCCATGCGGCTCTTGTCGAAGTACTGGACGATCCGCACCTCGCCGGGCCCTTCGGTGTAGGGTTCCTCCATCGCCGCGGTGAAGGCTGCCGGCCCCCACATCCAGGTGCGAACCGCCTGGTTCGCCTGTACCGGTAAGTCGGTGCGCGTCCAGGTTCGCTCGAAGGCGCTCTCTCCCGGCTCGACCGCGGCCGCCGGGGTCAGCATCCAGAGCGACCCGGAAGCGACGATGAGCGCGACCCAGAGGAGACGAAGCCGTCGCATGTGCTAGCCCTTTCGTGAGGCATCCGATCGGAAAAATCGCTAGGAATTGATACCACACGCACGCAACGTCCCTTGCTTACGTGTTGCAAGACACTGTTTCCTGTCACAGTCGCATTGCTCCCGACGGCACTGCTTTCCTCTCTCGGACGTATACAGAGTAGAGACTCGCTGAGCCGTGGAGAGATGACCGGTGCGCGCCCTCGTGTTGCTCGCCATCCCGATGCTACTGCTGGCTGCCTGTCTCCCCGGTGGCGACGATGCCCCGCCGACCAGCACCGCGACGGCTACTCCGGCCGCAACGCTGGCGGAATCGCCGACTGCGGTGGAGTCAACCGGGACACCCGCCCCATCCGCGACGCCGACCGTCACGAATGCATCGCCACTGGATGGCACCTCCTGGCGGCTGGTCGAGCTGCTGGGCGAGCCGGTCGATCCCGGCTGTAACAGCTTCTGGGGTGAGTTCAGCCTCTCGGGCCGGGATGGCATTGAGATGGGCGCGCTCGTGGAGATCGACGCCGGCTGCGCGTCGCCGCTCTTCGAGATGAACTTCGAGGAACGTTACATCGACGCCCTCAACGTCAGCGTCCGTTACGTTCTCGGCGGCAACTGGCAGCTCGCGCTCCAGGGCTCCAATGGCGATACGCTGCTGCTCTTCAACCCGATGGAGTCCGCCAGCGCAAGCCCGACGCCGGGGCAGCAGGTCGCAGGCCCGACGCCGACCACGCCGGTTGGCGACTACGGCAACTGGGAGATCTACGTGATGAACGCCGATGGCTCGGACCAGCGCCGCCCCGCCCCGAGCCTCGCTGGCGAGAGCTGGCCGGCCTGGATGCCGGACGGCCGCCTGAGCTTCTTCTCGAACCGCACCGGCGAGCAGCGCATCTTCGCCGTCTGGCCGGACAGCTCCGGCCTGGAGGAACTGCCGATCGACCCCGCCGGCTTCACCAGTGGGATCGAGTGGTCGGCCGACGGCTCGCGGATCTACTACGCCAGCACCAACGACAGCCTGGAGCAGCTCTACATGGCCGACGCGGACGGCTCCAACCCGCGGCGCATTACCGAGATCGCCGACGGCACCTCCCTGCCCGACTGGACGCCGGACGGCTCGCGGGTCGTCTTCGCCAACCATGCCCACGGCCCGCCCCAGCTCTATGTCGTCAACGCCGACGGCTCCAGCCTGCAGCGCATCACGTTCGAGCAGGAGGCGGCCTTCGAGGCGCCTGCCTGGTCGCCGGACGGGACGCAGATCGCCGTCGGTCGCTACCCCAATTCCGAGCTGGGCGGCATCTACATCATGAACGCCGATGGCAGCGACTCACGCCAGCTCACCGCGAGCGAGTTCGGCGACCACTCCCCGGCCTGGTCACCCGACGGCAGCAAGATCGCCTTCGTCCGCAACTCCGACATCTGGGTGATCAACGTCGATGGCACCGGCCTGACGCGCCTGACCGATAGCCCGCACTCCGATTGGGACCCGGTCTGGTCCCCCGACGGCTCGCAGATCGCCTTCGTCAGCGACCGCGACGGCGGCCAGCCGGTCGAGTGCAGCTTCTTCGCGACCAACGACTACATGCTGATCGAGTCGCTCGACCAGCTCGCCTGGATGGCGGACACGATCGTGACCGGTGAAGTCGTCAAGCAACTTCCCAGCGCCTTCGGCACGGTGCAGGACGACGGCGTGTCCGGATCCACCTACCCGATCTACACCGACTACCTGGTCGAGGTGGACGCCTGGGCGCGCGGCTTCCCGTCCCTGACCATCCGCCTGCGACAGGATGGCGGCACGGTCGGAGCCTGCACTCAGACCTTCGACAGCGAGCCAACCATCGCAGTCGGCGACCGCCTGCTGCTCTTCCTCCGCACCGACGGCTTCAACACCGACCTCCCACCGGCCGGCTTCCCTGTCGGCGGCCCCCAGGGCTTCTTCGCGCTCGACGCCGACGGCGCCATCACCGGTCAGGGCTACTCGCTGAACCCCGGCACACCAGCCGCGGAGATTATTGAGATGGTCCGCGCCATCCTTCGCGGCCCGCAGCCGGACTATTCCGATCTGGTGCCGTTGGAGGAGTCGCCGGTGGTGGAGTAGCGGGGGTGAGGGCCTCTTCCTACAACCTACAAACCCTGCCCCTACCCGGTCACCACGAAGAAGCACGCCCCGTACCCAGCGTTTGGCGCGAGGGTCCAGGGGCCGCTCAAGGGCAGGACGTTGCCGGCGGGACGAGAGCTGGTGACGAGGTAGTTGCCGGGGGCGATGTCGAGCGTAGTGGTCGGCGCATCGGGCGAGCAGGCGGATGGTGGCTGGTTGGTGCTCTGGCAGCCCTCGCAGGGCGGCAGGTCGATCGTGCGCGGCTCGGGACCCTGGAGCGTCACCGTCAGCGGCTGCGGCGCGTGGTTGGCGACCGTCAGGCGCGTGCGGCCGGCGTTGTCGAAGAAGGAGGGCAGCGGCGTCGGGCCGATGTTCTGGGTGCCGGGGGGCGTGGCCGGGGGCTCGTCGGGTGCGCTGACGCCGTAGCGCCACTGGTAGTAGTGGCGGCCGACGTTGCCGGCTTCGACCTGCCAGGCCGGCTCGTTGTCCGGCGTGTAGGTCAGCACGCGGCGCTCGAAGACCTGCACCAGCACGTCGCGCGGCTCGCCGTTGACGGTCACCCGCGTCCAGTACGCCTCGGTGATCGGCAGGCCGGTAGCGAAGAAGGGCGATTCGAAGAGCGGCGCCTCGACGTTCACGCCGTTTTGGTGGACCAGCCCGCTGGCGTTCATGAAGTCCCAGAAGGGTGCGGCGATGCGGTGATTCGTCTCGGGCACGAAGGCCGTCGCGGTCACCCCGCGCTCGGCCAGCGCCGGGTCGTCGCTGACATTCCCGGCGCGGTCGACCCGGGCGGTGATGACCTGGCCCTCGTCGAGCGGCGGCGTATCCAGCAGCCCGGCGAAGCTGCGGTAGGTCGGGGCGTTGGGGTCGATCTCGTCACCGGCGACGTTGACGTCGGCCGGCTCGCGCTGCTGGAAGTCGTCCAACCCGAGCTGGAGCTGGCCGGTGACCAGCTCGCGGGCCAGCAGACCGTTGGTGACGTACCAGATCGAGCTGGGGTCGGCGTTGGGGTCGGTGATCTCCATACGGCTCTTGTCGAAGTACTGGACCACCCGGCCGTTGCCGGGGTTGTCGCTCATCCACTCGACCATCGGGCTGGTGAAGGCGCTCGGCCCCCACATCCAGGTGCGGCTGACGGCGTTGGAGGCGACCGGCAGATCCGTCCGCGCCCAGGTGCGCTCGAAGGCGTTGTTGCCGGGGGCGACCGCGCCGACGTCGAACGGCATCAAGGCCGTCACCAGCAGGGTGAGCGTGACGGCCGCCAGGCGGACTGCAGGGCTAATGTGCTGCATTCAAGATTTCCTTCAATGGTGCGCCGCAATGTCGCGAATCGAGCATAACCAGCCTCACATTATGCGAAATATCGCAGTCGAAAACATGACCTGATACTGATTCCGAATCTGCTACACTGCTCGTGATTGGGTGCGTTTTCTACCAGTTTCACACCAGCGGCAGCTGCGAGAGGAACCCGGCATGTCCCGGCTGTTTTCCGTGTTTTCCGCGGTCTTGGTGCTCTCCATGTTTGTCGCCACGGCTTGCGGGCCGGGAGGCGACGACGATGACGACGAACCGACCCAAACGCCGATCATCATAACCGCAACGCCGGAGGGCGGCGGCGAGGAAGCCACGCCGACCGAAGAGGCCGCTCAGGCTCCCACTCCAACCCCGACGACGCCCGCCCCGACGCCCACGCCGGAGGCCACCGCGACCCCCGAGCCGAGCGGCCCGGTCGAGGTCGACGCGCTCTGGTTCGGCTTCGACGGCCAGCAGGGCATCGGCGGCACCAGCCGCGTTCAGGTCGCGATCGAGCCGAACGACGTCGGTGACCTGCGCGTAGGATTCTTCGAGTCCGAAGTGGGCGGCACCGGACCGCAGTGGCGCACGGCCGGCTGGATGTCGGTCATCACCGCCTCGCTGCTGCTGGGCATCAACCCCTCCCAGTTCGAGTTCTCTTTCGACGTGGCCGGGCGGATCGACGGACCCTCGGCCGGCGCGCTGATGACGACGGCCGTACTGGCCGGGCTGCTGGGCGATCAGATCGACCCGAGCATGACGATGACCGGCACGATCAACCCCGACGGCACGATCGGCCCGGTCGGCGGCATCCCGCACAAGATCGCCGGGGCGGCCGAGGCCGGCAAGACGACGGTGCTCGTGCCGGCCGGCCAGCGCTTCGATTACGACTACAACGCCGGGCAGGCGGTCGATCTCGTGCAGGTTGGCAACCAGCACGGCGTCGAGGTCATCCTGGTGCCGGACATCTACACCGCCTATCGCCTGCTGACCGGCTCAGAGTTGCCGGTGATCGCGCCGGTCGGCACAGCCAGCATGCCGCCGGACGCCTTCAACAAGTACCGCGCCGGCACGACCGACTGGTACGCGCGCTATCAGGAGGAGCGCAACAAGTTCCTGGCGCTGCCGCCTGAGGTGCAGGAGTACCGCGTCGACATCATCGCGTTCGCCGACGAGCTGGCCACCCGCGCGGATTCGCTGCTCGGCGAGGGGCAGGTGGCGCGCTCCTTCCAGCTGATGTGGGAGGCGGCCGCCTTCGTCAAGGTCGGCACCCAGGCCGCCGAGCTGGACAACCTCTACCTGACCCAGGGCCTGGAAGCGATGGTCGCCCGGGTCGACGCCTCGGCCGCCTCGCAGACGCGCCTGCTGGCGCTCGTCCAGAAGCTGGAAGCCCAGAACCCGCGTACTGCCACCGACACGGTCGCGCTGATCGACGCGGCCGCCTACCTCTCGGCCGCCCAGGGACTGATCTTCCAGGCCAACCAGGCGATCGACGACCTGCAATACACCGAGTACACCGAGGACGACATCCTGACGGCGATCTACACCTCGGCCTTCAACTATGCGCTGGCCGACTTCTACATCGAGGTCGCCGACGACACGATGAGCATCGGCATGGGCTTCGGCGGCACCCCGGCGCCG
>DATGQR010000369.1:0-3648 GCA_035304105.1 Thermomicrobiales bacterium
CACGGCCGTCTGGGCCGCGATACGCGCCTCCTCCTCGGCCCGCTTCTGCTCGACTTCGCTGTCCGCCGCGTCGATCCGCTCCAGCGACGGCCGGTCCGGATAGACGGGCAACACCCGCCCGGTTGCGACGGCGATGCGCCAGGTCATGAAAGAGCCCTCACCCCTAGCCCCTCTCCCAATGCTGGGAGAGGGGGATAAATTTCGAGAAAGCGGTATCGCATGAACCTGTTTCCCAACTCCCCCTCTCCCTCCGCGCAGCGAGTGGGCGGGGTACCCGCGAAGCGGGTCGCGGATTGGGGGGATGAGGGCTTACACCGGCTCGAACTTCGGCAGGGTGATCTCGTCGGTGACGTCGTCGTAGACGACCTTGACCTTCATGCCGACGTGGATCTTGTTTTTCAACTCCTCGAACTTCTCTTCGACCGACGCGTCCTCGTTCTCAACGACGTTGACGATGTTGGTCATAAGCTTGGGGCCTTCCTCAAGCTCGACCATGGCGACGACGTACGGCGGCTCGAACCCCGGCCAGGCGCTGCGCTGGCTCGGGATGATCGTGAAGCCGTAGATCTCCCCGTTGCCGGAGACCTCTTCCCAGGAGATGTTGGTCGAGCCGGTGAACGGGCTGATGCCGCGCGGGTAGAAGAAGTACTGGCCGGTGTCGTTGCACTTCTGGATCTTCATTGCGTGCGCCTTGACGCTGTCCCAGTAGGGCTTCGTCACCGGATCCGGCTTCGGCAGCGGCTTGTTGTATTCGGCCATGTATGAGCGCTCCTTTTGTCGCTTTAGGAAACAGGGAAGAGGCGGGTACCCACGAAGTGGGTGATGGGTACAGGGAAAGCCCAACCCCTGCGCTCTTCCCGCAGACTACGAACTACAACCTTCACCTGCGCCCCTAGGCTCCTCGCTCCAGGATGACGGTGCCGGCCGAGGAGAGCAGGCCGCCGGTGCCGTGGACGAGGGCGAGCTCGATGTCCTGCACCTGGCGCGGGGCCTCGAACTCGCGGCGCAACTGCTGGACGGCTTCGATCAGGGCGAACATGCCGTACATCCCGGTGTGGGTGTAGGCCAGGCCGCCACCACTGGTGTTCATCGGGAAATCGCCGCCCGGCTCGATCCGGCCGTCGCTGACGAAGTCGCCGCCCTCACCCTTCTTGCAGAAGCCCAGCTCTTCGAGCGTGAGCAGCACGGTGTAGGTGAAGGAGTCGTAGATCATCGCCAGGTCGATGTCGTCGTGGGTGACGCCGGCCATCTTGAAGGCCTGCTCGCCGGAGACGCGCGCCGCGAAGCTGGTGAAGTCGGGCATCGCCGAGATCATGGCGTGATCGTGGCTCTCGCCAGCGCCCTTGACCAACACGGGCGTCTGCTTCAGGTCGCGGGCGCGCTCGGCGCTGGTCATCACCAGCGAGCCACCGCCGTCGGTGACCAGGCAGACGTCGTGGCGGTTGAACGGCCAGGCGATGACTGGCGAGTTGAACACGTCCTCGATAGTGATCTCGCCGCGCCCGTAATAGAGCGCCCGCGGATTGTGCTGGGCCCACTTCCAGGCGGCCACAGCGATGGCGGCGAGCTGTTCCTTGGTCGTGCCGTACTTGGCCATGTGCCGCGAGGCGGCCATGGCGTAGGCGCCGACCGGCTGAGGCAGGCCCCACGGAGCCTCGAACTGGCCGCGCAGCGAGTCCGGCGCCACAGTGCGCGGCGGCGCGCCGACCCGCGAGCGGCCGCTCTCGCCGTGGGTGATCAGGACGACCTCGGCCTTGCCGGTTGCGATCGCCATCGCGGCGTGGCCGACGTGGATGACGAAGGACGAGCCGCCGACCGCCGTGCCGTCGGTGAAACGCGGCACGATACCCAGGTACTCGGCGATCTCATAGGGCGCGAAGCCGGCCGTGCAGATGCCGTCGACGTCGGACAGCGACAGCCCGGCGTCTTCTAGCGCGTTCATCGCCGACTCGGCGTGCAGCATGATCGCCGGCTTGTCGGGAATCAACCCCAGCTCGTTGGTCAGTCCCGCCCCAACGATGGCGGCTTTGTTCGAGATCGACATGCTTGTTCGCAGTCCTTTCTATCGGCCCTCACCCGCGACCCGCTGTGCGGGTACCCCGCCCGCTCCCAATCACCCAGAGGGTACCCGGGAGAGGGGTGGAAGAGACGTCGTGGTTTGCAGAAAGAAGCCAACCCGTGCCCGCTTCTCTCCGCTCTCTTCCCTCACTAATCCCTAATCCCTGGTCCCTAATCCCTTCCCCGTACTTCCCACAATTGCCGCGTCAGCTCGGCGTGGCCGACGTGCTCGTTGGCATGGACGGCCGTGTTGAGCAGGACGGTCCAGCCGTTCATCGGGCCGCGGCGGGGATGAACGTAGTCCTTCTGAAGATCGTCGGTCGTCAGGCCGGACATCCCTGCGTGGAGGTCGCTCTTGAGCTGGTTCCAGCTCGCCTGCAGTTCCTCGAAGCTGTCGCAGGTGGCCGCGAACTCGGCGTCGCGGTCGCGGTTGTCCGGCTGGCCGCAGAGCACCGACAGGATGCCCTGGCGGATGTTGCCGACGATGTGGACGTTGAGGATGCAGAGGCTTCTGGTCTCGTCCGGTATCGGCTTCCAGTTCAGCCCCTCGGCATCCAGCCCCTCCGCAGCCGCCAGTATGCGCTCCACCGCCGTCGTGATCTGGTCGTAGTACTCCTGAATGGCAGGATCCATGCTCACCTCCGGTGAGAGTTTGTAGGTTGTAGTTCGTAGGTTGTGGGAAGATCTCTGGAGCCAGTCCTATCCGATGGTCGACTCTCGCTTCCCACCTACAAACTACAACCTACGCACTACCAACTTCTTTCGCCCCAGGGCTCCAGCTTGGCGCTCCAGAACTTGAGGCCGTCGCCGATGTCGATCCACTCGTCCTCGGGGATGGCGTTGATCGCGGCGGTGATGCCGGGGTTGTTGACCTGGCCCTCGAAGCGGTCACCAAAGGCCTTCGGAACGACCTCGATCAGCTCGTCGATCGTCCAGCGGCGCTTGTGGCGCAGCGTCTTGATGACCTTCGGCTGGGACATCAGCGTCATGTTGTAGCCGAAGGAGCCGAAGATGTGGCCGTTGATGTCGGCCGCCTCGTCCGAAGCCAGGAAGGCGACTAGCGGGGCGACGTTGTCCGGGTCGCGCTCGGTGCCGATGGCCAGCTCGCTGGGGAGCTTGCCGGTGTCGGCCACGGCTTCTACGGCGGAGGGGATCGAGTCGATCATGCGGGTCGCGCCACTGGGCAGGACCGCGTTGGCGGTCACGCCGCCGTAACGATTGAGCGCGTTGGCCAGGTTCAGCGTCAGGCCGATGATGCCGGCCTTGGCGGCCGCGTAGTTCGGCTGGCCCGGCGCGCCGAAAGCCGAGTTGGAGGACATGTTGATGATCCGGCCGCCCTCGCGCCGCTCGCGGAAATGCACCGAGGCCCACTTCGACATATTGAAGGTGCCCTTGAGGTGGACCGCAATGACCGCATCCCACTCTTCCTCGGACATGTTGAAGATCATGCGGTCGCGCAGGATCCCGGCGACGTTCACCAGGATGTCGAGCTTGCCGAAATTGTCGATGGCCTGCTGAATCATCGCCCGGGCGGCCTCGTAATCAGTCACCGAATCGGTGTTGGCGACGGCCGTACCGCCCTCAGCGGTG
>DATGQR010000370.1:0-4074 GCA_035304105.1 Thermomicrobiales bacterium
TGCGCGGCGCTGACGATCGGTCAAGGCAGGCTGCCACCTTTGTCTCTGCGTGTGGGCTTAGCCGCCTCGTATCCTCCATTCCAACGGATGCGACGATCCCGGCGGCGGGAATGGACGCCGGAACCGCCGGAGGAGCAGGTGGCGTAACCGACCGTAAGGAGACGGACCAGAATGTTGTCGCTCTTGCGATGGCTGCGAAGCCGCTGGCAGGACGTGTGCTCGCCGCAGTCATACGAGCTGCAGGAAGCCAACCCGCCGCTCATTCGCCAGCGCCTCGACCGCTACACCAACTCGTAACCCGTCAACCGCCCGACATGCGAGCGGCCCGCTTCTCCGCCGCCGAGAAGCGGGCCGAGTGCGTTGCGGGCCGATTGGCTCACCAGGCGTGGGTCGGCACGAAGTGCGGCGTCTGGCGCACCTGGGTGACGGCCTCGAACCCGGAAGCCAGCCGGATCAGCGTGCCCTCGTCCCAGGCGCGGCCCATGAACGTGACGCCGACCGGCAGGCCATAGACATAGCCGGCCGGGACGGTCACCAATGGATAGCCTGCCCGGGCTGCCGGCGAGGAGCTGCCGCCCAGGAAGTGGTCGCCGTTGATCAAGTCGATCGGCCAGGCCGGCGAGCCGGTCGGCGCGATGATCGCGTCCAGATTGTTGGCTTCCAGCGCCTGGTCGAGCTGGGCGCGGGAGCCGTCGCGGCTCTGCTCCAGATAGGCCAGGTATTCTGGCGCGTCGAGGCCGGGTAGCGCCGCCGCCGCGATCATGTGTTCCTGCCCGAACCACTTCAACTCGACGTCCGAGTGCTCGCGATTGAACTCCACCAGGTCGGCCATCGTCTTCGGCGAGTTGGCTGTGCGCCCGGCCAGGTAGGCTTCCATGTCCGGCCCGAACTCGTAGAGCAGCACCTGGAACTCTGCTCCGCTGGCCTCGATCTCTTCCAGGTTGGGCAGTTCGACCGGGTCGATGATCTCCGCGCCGGCGTCGGCCATTGCCTGGATCGCGTCGACCATCACCCGGTCGGCTTCCTGGCTAAAGCCGAAGAGTTGCCGGGCGACCCCGATGCGCGCCCCCGCAAGCCCTTCTGGATCCAGGAACTGGGTGTAGTCGTCGCTGACGTTCTGGGCCTCGGCCGTGGCCGGGTCGCGGTCGTCCGGGCCGACGATCGCGCTCAGCACGGCGGCCGCGTCTGCGACCGTGCGTGCCATCGGGCCGACGGTGTCCTGCGTGTGGGCGATCGGCACGACGCCGGCCCGGCTGGTCAGCCCGACCGTTGGCTTGATCCCGACTAGGCCGCAGTTATTCGAGGGACAGACGATCGAGCCGTCGGTCTCGGTGCCCAGCGCGGCCGCCACCAGATTGGCCGATGGCGCCGTGCCTGAGCCGGAGCTGGAGCCGCACGGGTTGCGGTCGGTGATGTAGGGGTTGCGCGTTTGACCGCCGCGGGCACTCCAGCCGCTGGAGGAGTTGTTGCCGCGGAAGTTGGCCCACTCGCTCAGGTTCGTCTTGGCGATGATGATCGCCCCGGCCTCGCGCAGCCTGGTGACGACGGTCGCGTCCTGCAACGGCATCGAATCGACCAGCGCCAGCGAGCCGGCCGTCGTCAGCATGCGGTCCGCCGTGTCGATGTTGTCCTTGATCGCGATCGGGATGCCGTGGAGCGGCCCGCGCACGTTGCCTGCGGCTCGCTCGCGGTCCAGCTCGGTGGCGATCTGCAACGCGTCCGGGTTGATCTCGATGATCGAATTGAGCTGCGGGCCGTTCTTGTCGAGCGCGTGGATACGGTCCAGGTACATCCCGACGAGCTGGCGGGCCGTCAGCTCGCCGGATTCCATGCGCGCTTGGAGCTCGGCGATGCCAACTTCTTCCAAATCGTCGGCGTGCGGCGAGAAATAGCCGCTGTAGGCCTGGGTTGAGCGGGCCACGCTGCGCGCGCTGGCGAACGCCGCCGCGCCAGCCGCGGCTGCGCCGGCCTTCAAGACGCTACGCCGGCTGATGCGAGTCCTGTGAAAGTTCATCGTTCACGCCTTCCCCGTGATGATTCAGTAGTGTCATCGCCGCGTGGGCATGCTCTCCCTCATAGGCGGCGCCTCCCAATCGTCATGGGCTTATCTGCGATGAGATTTGGCATACACTAGCCAATCACCGCGCCTGACGTCAACGTTTGACTCGCGCAAACCCTCGGCATCCGATACTTCCGACCAGGGGAAACGTGACTCTCGCACCTCCCGCCTGGCCACCAGCGCGGCTAAGATGGACCACAAAGGCAATTCATATCGCAGCCGGCATCCTTGCCCCGCTCGTCTCATAAGGAGGCGACGATGATCTCGACGACTTCGCGCGCGACCCGGCCCCTGTCATCGGAGCAGCCTCGCGATGATTCGCATGGCCACTGGCGAGTCGCCTCCGCCGCCACGCCGCACACCTCGTTCGAGGCCGCCCCGCTCGCCTCCTACGTCTGCGACTGCAACGAGCGCACGCTCTTCCAGATCCAGCGCACGGCCGATCTCGATGCCCCCGTCCAGCTCGTGCTGACCTGCTCGTGGGATGGGCATCGCGTTAGCCGAGCCTTTCGCCGCATGCCCTGGGTGGTGGAGCTCGAACTGCGGCATCGGGAGCGGGCGGTCTGCCGCGACTGCGGCAGCGAGACGGCGGAGCTACAGGTCTTCGATGGCCTGGTCGTCGGCGTGCGGCTCGCCTGCCCGCTGTGCGGCGCGGTGCACAGCGTCGATCTCGCGCTGGGCGCGCTGCCGGTCGAACTGCGCCTGACCGCGTTCGGCATGGAGCCGCCGCGCGCGGTGCTCTCGCCGCCGGTCTACGCGGTGCTGCGGATGATGTGGGAGTGCGTCCAGCGTAAGCCGACCAACGCGTTTCGCTTCACGCCCTACACCATCCGCGACGACTGCGGGATTCTCCGGCACGACGCGACCGGTCTGGATACCGAGGTCGACATCGATCATCTCTCCGAACTGCTGACCGCCGGGCTGATCGAGGATGGCGACCTGATCGCCATCAGCAAACCCGGCGTCATCGTCTGCCTGCGCGAGTTCGGCCGGCGCTAGGTCGAGCCTCGCGGCGCGGAAGCCTAACCGAGCCCCGTCGAGCCCATCGAACGGCCCCAAAACGGGCTACTCCGGCCCATTGGCTGGGTCGGAGTAGCCCATGCGCGACGTTCTCGTGTTCTGCCGCCTAGCGATTTGGCTCGGTCATGCGCGACGGGTCGAGGATCTCGTCGAGTTGTTCCTCGGTCAGGTCGGTCTTCTCGAGGGCGACCTCTCGGATGGTGCGGCCGGTTGCCGCGGCGGTCTTGGCGATGTCGGCGGCCGCGTCGTAGCCGATCACCGGCGCCAGCGCCGTGCCGATCATCAGGCCGCGCTCGACCATCTCCGGCCCCACCGAGGTGGCCTTCAGCCCGACGATGCAGCGGTCGGTCAGGTTGACGCAGGTCGTCGAGAGCAGCTCGATTGACTGCAGCAGGTTGAAGGCCGCGACCGGCAACATGACGTTGAGCTCGAAATTGCCGGAGGTGCCCGCCAGCATGATCGTCGTGTCGTTGCCGATCACCTGGGCGGCGACCATCAATGCCGATTCGGCGATCACCGGATTGACCTTGCCCGGCATGATCGACGAGCCGGGCTGAACGGCCGGCAGCTCGATCTCGCCGATGCCGGCGCGCGGGCCGGAGCCCAGCCAGCGGATATCGTTGGCCACCTTGGTCAGGCTCACCGCGATCGTTCGCAGCGCGCCGCTGGCCGAGACGACGCTGTCGATCGTCGACTGCGCCTGGAAATGATGCGGTGACTCGACCACCTCGAATCCCAGCCGCTCGCTCAACAGCTCGCACACTCGCTTGGCAAACTCCGGATGCGTATTGATGCCGGTGCCGACGGCTGTGCCGCCCAGCGCGACCTCGCGCAGCTCTTCGATGGCGTTGCGCAGGCGCCGGCGGCCCAGCTCGAACTGGCTGGCGTAGCCCTCGAACTCCTGGCCCAACCGGATCGGCGTGGCGTCCTGGAGGTGCGTGCGCCCGGTCTTGATGATCGGCATCAGCTCCTCGGCCTTGGCGCGCAGCGCGTTC
>DATGQR010000371.1:0-6857 GCA_035304105.1 Thermomicrobiales bacterium
GTCCGGAAGTCGCCGTATGCCGCGCGCGCCTCGTCGGCCGATGCGAACTGCTGCATATTGGCGAGCGGGTCTTCCTGGTCGAACGTCGATTCGAATGTGGCCAGGTTCATGGCCGCCTCGCCGAGCGCCTCATGGTCGGCCGCGACTAGGCGCAGCAGCATATTGGTTTGGAAGTCCTGGAAGTCCTCCACGTTGATGGTGATCGCGGCGAACTTCTGGACCCGGAAGCGGTCGAGGAGGTCGCCAGCGAAGGAGCCCATCGGGCTGACCGTCAGGACCATCAGGAGCGCGAAGACCCCGGCGATGCCGGTGGCGACGCGCGCCCCCCGTCGGTTCCACATGCTCATCAGGTCGAATCCTTCCGTGGCCGGCTCGTGGTCGGCATGTCGTCGCCGCCAGGCCGACAGTGCTGCTGAAACGTTGATCTCGTCGTCTTCGGGTTCCAGTCGGGCGAGCAGGGTGGAAGCGGCTGCCGCGTTGGCCTCCAACTCCGCCAGGCGTTCCCGGCAGGCCGGGCACTCCGCGACGTGGGCGCCGGTGCGCAGGTCGCCGTCGTCCAGATAGGCGCGAAGCTGGGCGTCGCCCGGACAGGTTGTCCCCTGGTACGTCACTGCGCCTCGCTCTCTAGCTCGTGCGCCATCATCTCGCGCAATTTGCGCTCGCCGCGCGCGATCAGCGTGCCGACCGATGATGGCTGGACGCCGATGCTCTCGGCGATCTCCGCATAGCTCAACCCGCTGGCCCGCAGGATGATCGCGTCGCGCTGGCGCTCCGGCACGCCGCTCAGGGCGCGCCGCACCTCTTCGGCGGTCTCATCCCGCAAGACACTGTCCTGGGGATCGTCGGCAAGCCCGGGCCGGCCCTCGCGGCGGACCAGTCGTTGCCACCAACCTCGTCGTCGGTTGCGTGCCCGGACTCGATTGAACGCCATGTTGGTCGCCGTGCGATACAGCCAGCCGGCGACGTTGTCCCCGCGTGCCGGATCAAATTTCCGGCGATGCAGCTGGCTCATCGCGTCGAGCGCCACTTCTTCGGCGTCCTCCCGGTTGCCGACGATCCGGACCGCGACGCGGTACACCTTCGGGTAATAGCGCAGGAACAGCTGCTCGAAAGCCTGCTCGTCTCCTGCGTAGCTTGCCTGCACCAGCGCCTCATCCGGCGTGATGCCGATCGTTGCTGTTGTGGCCGCCACCCGCTGCGACTCCGTCCCGGTCCGTCCGGCTCTCTCATGCATTGACAACACCGCCCGCCGAGCGTTTGTGACACCGGATCGCAATGTTTCGAACGATTCACCCTACACCCCGGCCCCCGAATCTGCCACCATCGTGAGCGCGCGGAAACCGAAGCCTTGTCGGGCGTCGAATACTTAGAACAATGACGCACTTGACCCTGGCGCTACTGGAGGGGCTCATCAGGCGTGAGATCATCCCGCCGCTACGACAGACCACGGCTCTGCTGGCTGGCGATGCTCGCCATCGTGACCCTGGTGGCGGCCTGCAGCCCGCCGGAGTCCAACGACGATGACGACGAACCGACGCCCACCGCGACCGCGCCGGCGGTCAGTGTCCCAGATCCAACGGCGACCGGTGCGTCGGAGCCGACACCGACTCCGCCGGCCCCCACGCCCCTGCCCGCCACGCCGACGGCGACCAGCGAGCCAATCCCCACGCCCACCAGCGTGCCGGCGCCGTCGCCCACACTGGAGCCGACGGCGCCCCCAACCACGCCGGCCGAGCCGCCCGGAGCCGATGACGTCTGGAACCTGCGGCAGTTCGACGCCGACCAGCCAGTGATGGTCCTGACATTCGACGCCGGAGCGGATCGCGGTTACGCCGGAGAGATCCTCGACATCCTGGCCGCCGAGGACATCCGCGCCAGCTTCGGGATGACCGGCCCCTGGGCGGTCGACAACATGGACCTCGTCGCCCGCATGGTGAACGAGGGCCACCATGTGATGAACCATTCCTGGTCCCATCCGCACTTCCCGGAACTGAGTTCGGAGGAGCGCATCGAGGAGGTCCGGAGCCTGGAGACGCTGCTGCGCGACGAGCTGGGCGTCGAACTGCGCCCCTACTTCCGCCCGCCCTTCGGGGAATACGACGAAGCCACGCTAGCCGACCTGGCGGCCATGGGCTACACCGTCAACGTCCTCTGGACGGTCGACACGCTGGGCTGGAACGGACTAAGCGCGGCCGAGATCAACCAGCGCGTACTAGACGCCGCCGCGCCGGGCGCGATCGTGCTGATGCACGTCGGCGGTCAGTCCCAGGACGCCGCAGCCCTCCCCGAGATGATCAACCTCCTCCGCGCCCAGGGCTACTCGTTCGCCACGATCGAAGAGCTAGCGGGAATGTAGGGGGATTTCCCTCACTCCCAGCCCCTCTCCCACTGCTTCGTGGGGAGAGGGGGGTGCCCTGTCGTAACGCTAGCGCTAGCGATCAACTGCACCTTGACTTACTCGCCTTCTCGCTCCGCGCAGCGAGTGGGCGAGGTGCCCTCTGGGCCGCGGGCTGGGGGGGCGAGGGTCTTCTGTCTTTCCCTCTTCCCTGTTACCTGTTCCCTAATACGTGTATTCAATCAGCAGATCGGTGTTGGTCAGGAGGATCGCGTCGCCCTGGAGTTCGAGGGCGTGGAGGGACTCGAACGTCTTGAGCGCCTTGTTGATGCTGACGCGGGTGGTGCCCAGCTCGACGGCCAGCTCGCCCTGGCTGAGTTCGAAGGGCACGAGGATGCCACGCTCGGTGCGCTGGCCGCGATTGGCGGCGCGCACCAGCAGCCACTTGGCCACCCGGCCGGGAACGTCCAGCGAGAGGATGTCGGAGAGCCGCTCGTTCGTCGCGCGCACCATGCCGGCCACCGTGCGCATCACCGCCATCATCGCCCGGGGATCGGATTCCAGGAACTGGAGGAACGCGCCGCGCGGGACGATGCGGATCTGGACCGGCGTCTGCGCGGTCACCGTGGCCGAGCGCGGCGCGCCGTCGATCAGCGCCAGCTCGCCGATCGCGTCCGGCGCCTCGACGACCGCCAGGACGATCTCCTGGCCAGCCGGTGTGAAGCGACTCACGCGCACCGCGCCGGACTCGACGATCAGCAGGCTGTCGCCGGGGTCGCCCTCGCTGGTCAGCACCTGACCTTCCGGGTAGCGGCGGCTCCACGATTGCTCGGCGATGCGCGCCAGCTCCGCATCACCCAGCCCCTCGAACAGGGGAACACTCGCTAGCGGCGATCGCGCCTGCCCCGACGTCATGCTTCGCCCCCGCTCCCTCGAATGTCGCACGCTGGTGCTGTCTGGCAGCATAGTATCGTTCGGACGCGCGCGCGTAAAGCGCGGGCAAGAGCGGAAGGGAAGCAGCAAGGTGGGGCATGACCCGGGCGGAGCGGCCGCGGCGGCGCTCCGGCCGCACATCGCCGACATCATTCGCCGGATCAACGTCGACGAGTTCACGACCCTGGAGTTCATCCAGGCATTGCAGATGGATCCGGCCGGGAAGCAGGCCTTCGAGCGGGCGCTGGCGATCATCCCGGAGACGGATGAAGCTCGCGCCCGGATGATCCTCCACGGCCAGATCGTGCCCGACCTGCTGCGAGAGACCGGCCTCGTCGAGTGGGCCGGCTACGCGTACGGCCACGAGGACCCCTACGGCGTGCCGGCCTGGTGGCGCAAGCTGGACCGGCCGGACTAGCCCTCGCGCACCTCCAGCACATCGACCAACCGCTCGGCGACGATCACCTCCTCGCCAGGGTTGAGCGTCTCCGGGTTGATCAGCAGCGCCTCGTCGCCGTCGGCCGCCACGGCGATGCGCGGCTGCCCCTCCCACAGCGCCTGCTTAACTGCCGCCGCGCCGGAGCCGAGCGTGATCCGCGCCCGGGGAATGGGCTGCCCGGCCTCGCTGGGCCAGTCGCGCGAGCCTTCGACTCCGGGCACCTCGGCGACGGCGTCCAGCACCGTCCTGACCATGCGCTCGTAGCGCGCGGCCAGCTCGGCGTGGTCGAGCTTGAGATAGCGCTCGACGGCGGCCAGCAGACCCAGCATCTCTTCCTTACCGACCTTCATCGGCCGGCCGCGTTGCGGATTCGGCGCGCCGTGCGCCCGGGCGACCTCGATCAGGTCATGCCGCCCGAGGAGCAGCCCGCTCGACTGCGGACCGCGCAGGCCCTTACCGCCACTGAAGATCGCCAGATCGGCGCCCATCTCCAGCGTGAATTTCCAGAGGTTCTCCACCGGCGGGAGCTGCGCTGCGGCGTCGACGACCACCGGGACGCCCTCGGCATGAGCCATCGCGATCACCGTCTCCAGTGGGAGCGCGCCGTTGGCCAGGTGCGCGCCAGCAAAATAGAAGACCGCGAGGGTAGAGCGGCGCAGGGCGTCCTCGAGGTCATGCTCGGTCGCGCCCGCCTCATCGCCGATCTCGACGATCGTCGCCCCGGCGAGCTCAATCGAAGGCACGTAGGCATTGCGCTGCGAGCGGTGGATGACGACCTCGTGGCGCCGCCGGCCCAGAATGGTCTGGCCATCGGCGGGGTTGGTCGTCAGGCCGCAAGCCAGCGTTGCCAAGTAGAGGCCAGCGGCCGCGCCGGAGGTGACGTAGGCGGCGTCGTTCTTGGTCAGCCGGGCGATGCGCTGGCCGACGGCGAGCTGGAGCTCGTGCAGGTCGACGAAATGCCCGGCAGCTGCCTCCATCGCGGCCACGACCTCCGGCGGCATCAGCGAGCCGCCCAGTCGGGTCAGCGTCGCGTCGGCGTTGATCACGGTCGGCACGCCCAGTTGCTCGTAGACGCTCATCTGCTGCTCCCCCTTTCCTCCGGCGCGGGCATTGTCGCATGCCCGGTCACCCTGGCGGCAGTTCCGCGTCGCTGACAGCTCTCTAGGATGATGACAACCAGCATGTCCCAACGGTGGATCGGCACGATGTCGCGGCTTTGATTCCCGAAAATCCAAAGGGGGAGGGGTTGGCGGCGAGTGCCCTAGATGGCCGTTTCGCCAAGCTGGTCGTGCCATCGCTTGAGGCGTAGCGCGACGGCGATCAGGCCAATGCCGAAGATGACCGCGAAGGCGCCGGCCACGATCGCCAGGGTGATGATCGAGCCGATCGGCGAGATGATCAGGACGGCGGCCAGCAGCACCGCCAGGACGCCGCTGACGAACATCAGCCACTCGCCTATGATGACCTCGCGCAGGCGGATCGCCGCGACAATCTGTAGGACGCCGATCAGCAAAGCCCAGGCGGCGATCAACCAGGCCAGCGCGACGACGGTGACGTCCGGCCACACCAGCACGACGATGCCCAGCAGCATGCCAAGCAGTCCGGAGACCAGCTGCATGACCCAGCGCCGGCCGCGCATCGCCCCGCCGATCGCCGCGCCGGCAGTAAAGGCGCCGTCCACCAGTGCGAAGGCCCCGAACAGGATGACCAGCGCGGTGACAGTCAGGTCCGGCCAGAGGATCGCGACAAGCCCGAAGAGGATGGCGACGATGCCGCGGATCAGGATGAGCCACCAGTTGCGCGCGAATGCGCGGACGATCTCCCTCAGCATGGCGTCTCTCCAGTGGTACCAGCGGACACGCCACGACGCGCGCTGGCGCGGGGCGGCGCTTTGGCGTGCTCGAGCGTTGAACGTTCGCCCGCAGTCTACACGTTTCGCGCAACCTGACGGGCAGGAAATCCAGCGACGCGAGGGAGCGTTATGACATTCGGTACACTTCTGAGCGCGTTTGCGCGTCGGCACGCGAGAACCTGGGAGCGCACACGGCACCGATGGCGTCCGCGGAGCGAGTTCAAACACGCCAGCTCAAACAGCCCCGCGCCGGTCGGAAATCGTCGCACCGGCGCGATCTGACGCGCCTCGCGCGCATCAGCTGGGGCATCGCGATCGGCACGCTGCTGCTGCTCCTCGGGGTAGCCGCCGCGTTCCAGTTGGCCGAGCGCGGCCAGATCCGCTCCGGCGTCACCGCGTTCGGCGTGGATCTGGGCGGGATGACGCGCGAAGAAGCCATCGCGGCGCTGACGGCCGAAACGCAGGCCCGAGCCGGGCAGCCGCTCACATTGCTCGATGACGAGCGGACCTGGGAGGTGAGCCAGCACGAGGTCGGCCTGCGCTTCGACGTCGAAGGGGCGGTCGATGAAGCCATGGCACAGGGGCGCAGCGGCTTCGGGCCGGGCCGCCTGGCCGCCGTCTGGCACCTCAAGCGCGAGCCGACGCCGATCGACGGTGGCCACGTCGCCGTTCAAACCGACGCCACCCAGGCGATCCTGACCGGCATCGCGGCCGAGATCAACCAGCCGACGATCGAACCAGAATTCGCGATCGCCGACGACGGCAGTTACCACTACGTCGAGGCCCAGGTGGGCCGCGAGCTCGACCTGGCCGCCAGCCAGGAGCGCATCATCCAGGCGCTCTCCGCCGGTCAGAGCAGGGTCGACCTGGCGATCAACGAATATCCCCCGACAGCCGACAATCTCGCCTTCGCCCAGGTGCTGACCCAGGCGCAGAACGTGCTCGACGCGCCGGTGACGCTGAACGCTGGCGGGGAAACGTGGACCTTCGAGCCGGGATTGATCTCCAGCCGCCTGATCTTCGTCCCGCCAGCCAACGGCAACCCGGCCGCGCTGCAAATCGACGAGCAGTGGCTGGGTAGATTGGTCGACGAGATCAGCTGGACGATCAACAGACAGCCCCAGAGCCCGCGCGTCTGGTGGGACGCCAGCGGGCTGATCGTCACGCGCGACCCGCAGCCGGGCTTCCAGCTGCGCTACGACGAGGCGCTGGATCTGGTGCGCGACGTGTTCTCGGGCACGGTCAACATGGATAGCGTCGATCTGCCGGTCGACACGCTCGCACCGCCACCGCTGCCC
>DATGQR010000372.1:0-2515 GCA_035304105.1 Thermomicrobiales bacterium
ATCGTCGAGCCGCTGGGCAACGGCCGGTCGGGCATCGAGGCCGATCCCGCCTCGCCGCTCTTCGACACCATCCGCGAGGTCATCCAGGCGGCCGATCCCGAGGCGACGGTGACGCCTTTCCTGGTCTCCGGCGGGACCGACGCGGCCTCGCTGCCGGGCATCAAGGTCTACGGCTTCATGCCGGGCTATTTCTCGCCCGCCGAAATGAACGGCGCGCACAACCACGACGAGCGCGTCTCGATCGACAACCTGGCCTTCGGCACGCGCGTGCTGTTCGACGTCGTGACCCGCTACTGCAATGCTCGCGAGGCGTAGCCGGTGAGTGTTCGTCAGGCTTCTCCGGGACAGGCATTGCTCCTGTTCGATATCGACGGCACGCTGCTGATCGCCGGGGACCGCGGCCATGGCCGCGCGCTGCTCGACGCCTTCCGCGAGTATTTCCAGGTGGAGCCGGATACCACTGGCATCTCCTTCGCCGGGATGCTCGACGCGCAGATCACCCGCGAGCTGCTGCGCCGCCACAACCTGAACCACCAGTCCACCGAGGAGCGCATCGTCGACATCATGAACCGCATGGGCGAGCTGTACGAGCAGTACCTGGGCGGGCGCTCGCTGGTCGAGCGGCTGCTGCCGGGCGCGGCCAGCGCCGTCCACGCTGCCGCCAGCGTGGGCTGGACAACCGGCACGTTGACCGGCAATGCCCGGCGAGTGGCAGAGTTGAAGCTGGCGGCCGCCGGCCTGGGGCACCTGGTCGAGATCGGCGCGTTTGGCGACACCGCTCAGGATCGCGCCCACCTGGTCGAGGCGGCACTGGTCAGTGCTGAAGCGCGCACCGGGGTACGCTACGATGCACGCCAGACGGTGCTGATCGGCGATACCCCGCGGGACATCGCCGCAGCCCGGCACGCCAACGCTGGCGTCGTCGCAGTGGCGACCGGGCGGTACGACCCGGCTGTGCTGGCCGAACTCGAGCCGGACGCTGTCCTCGACGACCTCAGCGACACCGACGCGTTCATACTCGCCGTGGAGAACGTGCTGCACGCGCGCCTGGGTTGATCGGACCGGATAGCGATAGCGATTGGGGGGCCACCGTGGCCGAACCGGACGAGCGTCCCGACGCTCAACCCGACGACGAACTCTTCGACGATATCCGCGAGTTCCTGGCCGAGCAGTCCGGCGATCAGGTCTATGAGGAGCTGTCGCGCGCCTACCGCCTGGCGCGCAGCTTCGCCGAGCGCGAGCTGGCCGGGCGCAGCGAGTACAGCCGCATGTTGCGTGGCATTGACCGCCTGCTCGACGACGTCCTCGGCGCCCGCGACGCGCCCGACCTCAAGGAGCGCCTGCCGGAGGTCGTCTACCTCTACGGCCTGGCCCACTACTCGATCCTCCAGCAGCTCTCCGAAGACATGGATGAGGATGAGGGCCTCGAGGAGGGCGGCATCGCTCGCCCGCTCGTCGTCTACGACATCTGGTTCCCGGACCACATCGGCATCGAGAGCACCGACGACGGCTACTTCCTGCACATCGGCGACGGGCGCATCGACTGCTCGATCTTCCTGGGCACCACGCCGAACGAGCGCGGCGCGCTGGTCGAGTTGGTCGACCATTGGGAGTACGCCACCGCCAACACCCAGCCGATCCCGCGCGGCCCGGACCTCTCGGAGAGCGTGCCGATGATGGCGATCGAGATGGACTATTCTGGCTCGGAGCTGGTCGACGCCGGGGACCACGTTGACATCCTGCTCTTCGATCACCGTGGCGAGCCGCTGGTGAGAATCCACGCGCGCGATAGCGACCTGCGCGCTATCGTCGATGAGATCCAGGCGATCGTGCCGCCGGACGACAGCCTCTAGCATCGGCGGCGCGACGGAGCAACAGAGGGGGACCTGGGGGATGGGAGAGCGCTACACACCGGAGATGGCGGTGGGCCTGTCGGTCGCCAGCGACGCGCAGATATCGCCTGACGGCCGCTGGGTGGCCTTCTGCGTCGCCCCGATCGGCCACGCCGAGACGATCCCGACCAGCACGATCTACATCGTGCCGACCGACGGCTCGCAGCTTCCCCGCCCGCTGACCGACAGCGACCACAACAACACCTGGCCGCGCTGGTCGCCCGACAGCACCTCGCTGGTCTATCTCAGCGACCGCCCGGAGCGCGGCACTCAGCAAGTCCACCGCGTCTCGGCCGCGGGCGGCGAGCCGGCCCGTCTGACCAACATCGAAGGCGGCGCCGAGCGCCCGGTCTGGTCGCGCGACGGCCGCGAGATTTTCTTCACCGCCCGCCGCGCCGCGCTGGAGGGCAAGAAGGAATCCAGCTCGGAAGTCAAAGTCGCCAGCGAGGAGCCGCGCCCGCGCGCCGTCGCTGCTGTGGCAGCCACCGGTGGCGACGTGCGCCTGATTGGCCCGCGCCACGGCCATGTCTGGGCCTTCGATCAGTCGCCGGACGGCCGGCGCTTCGCGGCCATCGTCTCGCCCACCAACCTGCTGGATGAGTCGGCCGACCAGACCTGGCTGA
>DATGQR010000373.1:0-4427 GCA_035304105.1 Thermomicrobiales bacterium
CCAGCTACGGCCAGGAAGCGCGTTTGCCTCAATACTACGCCCGAACCGGGCGGGTGGATTGAGTCGCCAGCCGCACCGCGACGGACTTTGACCATACCCCAAAGGTGCGATGGCAGCAGGCGACGCCGTAGCACTGGAGAGGGTCCCGCCCGTTCTGCCCGCGCCGGGACGCGAATGGTCTGATCGCACGCAGGAACCGCACACACCCATCATCGTAGGAGTGGAGACAAGCTCCACCCCTACGATGGGTGACCCGGCGGACTTCCTCGATGCAACCCAGCCTGCGTCGGGGGCTCTTCCGGTTGCTGCCCTATCCTCGAACCACGCGATGGGGCGCGGGATGAGCTCGAAGCGACGCGGCTACCCCTCCCGGCGGTGGACGACGACGCCGTCGATGACGGTCGCATCGACCGCGCACTTGTCGAGGTCCTCCGGCGCGACGGAGAAGAGGTCGCGGTCGAAGACCGTGACGTCGCCGAGCATGCCCGGGCGCAACATGCCCTTGACCTGCTCCTCGTGGGAGGCGTAGGCGCCGTTGCGGGTGTAGGCGATCAGCACCTCGTCGAGCGGCAGGCGCTCCTCGGGCGACATGACGATCTCCTCGCCGAACTCGGTCAGGCTGGTGATGATCGCCCGCAGGTTGGGCAGCGGGTTGGGCGACTGCACCGGCGCGTCGCTGGAGACGCAGACCGGGATGCCGCGCTCGTAGAGCGAGTTCCAGGGCTGGTACCAGCGCAGTCGCTCTTTGCCGAATGCCGCCAGCAGCACCGGGTAGTCGTTCGAGGCGAAGCGCGCGCCGGGCACCGGAATAACCCGCTCGCTAGCCAGCCGGCCCAGCAGGTCGGGGCGCAACAGCGAGGCGTGCTCGATCCGGTGGCGGATGTCCGGGCGCGGCTGGGCGCGCTGGGCCTCGACGTAGGCGGCCAGGGTCAGTTCGATGGCGGCGTCGCCGATCGCGTGGGTGGCGCACTGCCAGCCCGCGACGTGGGCGCGGACGATGCGCGCGCGGAACTCCTCCGGCGCGAGCATCCACATGCCGGTATTGTCCGGGTCGTCGGCGAAGGGCTCGGAAACCTTGGCGGTGCGCTGGCCCTCGGTACCGTCGATGAAGAACTTCATCGGCCCGACGCGCAGCCAGCGGTCGCCGAAGCCAGTCATCAGGCCGAACTGCTCGGCGGGTTCCAGCATCTTCCAGTGGCTCAGCATCAGGTTGTAGCGCGGCGCGGGCGTAGAGTCGTCGGTGCGCAACTCCTGATAGGCGCGGAACATGTCGGTCGAGGTGACGTTGGCTTCGCCGACCGAGGTGATGCCGAACGAGAGGAAGGAGGCCGTCGCCCGGCGCAGGTCGGCGGCGATGCTCTCCGGCGTGACGTCCGGCTCCGAGGCGCGCTTGAGCATGTCCTGAGCCTGCTCGATCAGCAGCCCGGTCGGCTCTCCGTCGGCGTCGCGGACGATCAGGCCGCCCTCAGGGTCGGGCGTGTCGCGAGTGATCCCGGCCAGCTTAAGACCGAGCGAGTTGGTGACGCCCTCATGCCCCGAGCGCTGGCGCAGGTAGACGGGGTGATCGGGAGCGACGGCGTCGAGCTCCTGGCGCGTCGGCGGGCGGCCCTCGGCGATCATCGGCAGGTAATACCCCCAGCCGGTGACCCACTCGCCAGCGGGCGTCTCGGCAGCCCGCTGGCGTACGCGCTCCAGGATGTCCTCGAGTCCGGTGACGCCGGTCTGAAGGTCGATGTTGGCGAGCATCCCACCGTAGAGAATCGGGTGCGTGTGGGCGTCGATCAAACCCGGCGTGGCCAGCCTCCCGGCGAGGTCGATCTCCTCCGCGCCCGGCCCGGCGGCGTCGCGCGCCTCATCGACGTCATCCCCCACGTAGAGCACCAGGCCATTCCGGATACCCAGCGCCGTCGCCCGCGGGCGGTCCGGGTCGGACGTGAAGATCGGGCCGCCGGCAATCACCAGGCTACCACGTTCGAATTGACTCATACCCACACTCCCTTCTTCGTGCGCTAGTGTAGCGGAGCACAGGTCGGCTTGATCGGAGATAAGAAACGTGTCGCGCATAGAGACGCGTTGGCTGGCTTGATAAACGCGGAGAAGCATGGCGACAGCGACCCAGCCACATCTGGGGATCTACTTCGACCTCGGCGAGTTCCCGACGGACTACGCCGCGGCCACGGCCTTCCGGCGACCGGAGCCACACGGCTGGCGGGACATTCTGGCGAAGGCGCGGCTGGCCGAGGAGCTGGGCTTCGATTCCGTCTGGGTGCCGGATCATCTGATCTTCGGCGCGGACGAGGGCGTGCCGGAGGGCTTCTGGGAATGCACCGGCATCCTGGCGGCGCTGGCGGCCACGACCGAGCGCATCGGGCTGGGCGCGCTGGTGGCTTGCGCGGCCTTTCGTAGCCCGGCGCTGCTGGCGAAGGTGACCGACACGATCGACGAGATCAGCGGCGGGCGGCTGACGCTGGGGCTGGGCGCGGGCTTCTACGAGCCGGAGTTCCGCGCTTTCGGCTACCCCTTCGACCGGCTGGCCGGCCGCTTCGACGAGGCGCTCCAGATCATCCACGGTCTGTTGCGGCATGGCGCGGTGGACTTCGAGGGCCGCTTCTACAGCGTCCGGGAGTGCGAGCTGCGGCCGCGCGGCCCGCGCCCGGACGGCCCGCCGCTGCTGATCGCCGCGCGCGGCCCACGGACGATGCGGCTAGCGGCGCAGTATGGCGACCTCTGGAACGAGGTCTTCGTCAACGCCGAGCCGGACCACCTGACGCGCCTCAGGGAACTCTCCGCGCGGCTCGACGAGGCCTGCGCCAGCGTGGGCCGCGAGCCGGGCACGCTCGGGCGCAGCGCGGCCGTCTTCGTGCAGCCACGGCCGGGCGCTGGCGACGAGTGGCAGAGGGACGGGCAGCTCATCTCGGGGCCGCCAGCGGGCATCGCGCGCTTTGTCGGGGAGCTGACCGAGGCGGGGGTGAGCCATGTGATCTTCATCGTCGCGCCGCAGAGCATCGAAGGCATCGCGGCGATGGCTCCGGTGCTGGAGGAGCTGGGACGCTGAGAGCGGGAGAGGGCAGAGCATGAGACCGCTGAAGGTCGGAGTTTTCATCAACGTCGCTGAGAGGATGATGGACGGCGCGACACCGCGCTGGGCGGACATCCGCGAGATGGCGACCGTGGCCGAAGATGTCGGTTTCGATTCCGTCTGGACGCCGGATCACCTGCTGTTCCGGATGGAGCCGGGCGAGCCGGAGGGCTTCTGGGAGGCGATGTCGGTGCTGGCCGGAATCGCGGCGGTCACCAGCCACGTCGAGCTGGGCGCGGCCGTGAACTGCGCCAGCTTCCGCAACCCGGCGCTCTTCGCCAAGATGGCCGAGACGATCGACGAGATCAGCGGCGGCCGCTTCGTGGCCGGGCTGGGCGCCGGCTACCACGACCCCGAGTACGAGGCCTTCGGGTTCCCGACCGACCACCGCTACAGCCGCTTCGCCGAAGCTTTCACGATCATCCGCAGCCTGCTGCGCGAGGGGCGGGTCGACTTCGAGGGCACGTACTACTCGGCCCGCGAGTGCGAGCTGCGCCCACGCGGCCCGCGACCGAATGGGCCACGCATCGTCCTCGGGACGCTCGGGCCGAAGATGCTGCGGCTGGCCGCCGAGTACGCCGACGAGTGGAACGGCTGGCTGCCGACGCGCGGCAACGACCCGGCCAATGTCGAGTCGATGAGGGAGCTGGTCGACGCGGCCTGCGCCGAGGTCGGGCGCGACCCGGCCACGCTGGCGCGCTCGGTCGGCGTGCTGATGAGCCCGGTCGGCCGCCGCCAGCCGCACGTTAGCCGCCTGCACCCCGCGCTGACCGGGTCGCCCGAAGAGCTGGCCGGTTATCTGCGCGACTTTGCGGCGCGCGGCATCGACCACGTCCAGGTCTGGGTCTACCCCTGCACCCCGCAGGCCATCGAAGCATTCGGTCGGGTGCTAGAAACGCTCGACGCCTGAGCGGCGAGCGCCGCTACGCGGTAGCTACGCGCCGACGCGCGCCGGACGCGCCGCGCGATCATCGACGCTGCCTACCGGTTGTTCGTTGAGCAGGGCTATCAGGCCACGACGCGGCCGGCGTCGCCGTCGACACGATCTACGCGACCATCGGCACCAAGCCGCAGATCTTCCGGCTGCTCGTCGAGAGCGCGCTCTCCGGCACCGAGGCGGCTGTCCCGGCGACCGAGCGCGACCACGTTGTGGCGATGCGGGCCGAGCCGGACGCCGCATCCAGGCGCGCCTGGCGCCACTCTTCGACGTGCTCCAGCAGGCCGCGTCCACAGATGCGGACCTGGCGACGCTCTGGAGCGAGATCAGCGCGCGCCGGGCACGCAACATGCGCCTGCTCGCGGCGGAGCCAGCCGAGACCGGCCAACTGCGCGCGGACCTGGTGGTCGA
>DATGQR010000374.1:0-5575 GCA_035304105.1 Thermomicrobiales bacterium
CGTCGTCTTGCCGCACCCCGAAGGACCCATGATCGCCACCATCTCGCCGCGCCGGATTGCGAAGTCAACCTCGCGCAGCGCCGGCACCTGGCCGGTCTCGGTTTCATAGGTCTTCGAGACGCTTTCGGCTCGAATGATGAAACCGTTGTCGCTCGCCGTGTCGTGGGGGCCAGCCGCTCCATTTGATGCGGGGCGCCGTCCGAAAATCATGCTGTGCCTCCTTCATTGGGGCTACACCTCCTTTGGATTGCAGCGTCGCAATCTGTCGCCATTGTCGGGAGACGGGCCGGCCGGCACACCGTGCAGATTACGGGTATAGCGACGCAGGGATTACCTGTTTCGGCTTCCAGGTAATGGCGCGACGCGCCGCAAAGCGAAGAGCCCCCGCCAGATGGCGAGGGCTCAGGCGATCGTGTTGTGGAGCGGAATCACGCGGCGACGCGCCCCGTTCGGTAGCTCCACCGCAGGAAGCGCAGCATCTCCAGCGAGCGGGACGGCACATGCTCGACGAGCGGATAGAGGTCTCGCAGTTCCTGCAGGCGGGCGATCTGCTCCGCAGTGAAGCCATGGGCGAGCAAATGGGTTTCGTCGTGTCGATTGCTGGTCGCGGTATCCATTGGCGCGTCCTTTCGCGTCTGCGGGCCGGGTTGCCTGGGCGCCGTCGCCGCGGCTGCCATCCCGGTCCTCCCGGTCGGTTGCAGGTGCATCGCTGTACCTATCCTGACGCGGACCGGCAACGCCCACATCCAGCAAATTACGGGTTCGCCCCGCGCCGCGATTACCTGTTTCGGCCGGTGCGGGAAGGAGAGCTGCTCAGAAGCGCGTATCGAGGTCCGCCGGTGTCACCAGCCCGGACTGGATGGCGCGGGTCACAGCGGCCGTGCGCGAGTTGACGCCCAGCTTGTTGAAGATGCTGGCCACGTGGCCCTGGGCGGTACGCGGGCTGATGTAGAGCGCGGCGGCGATCTCGCGATCGGTGCGGCCCGCCACCAGCAGCTGCAGCACTTCCAGCTCGCGTGGCGACAGCGGATTCATACCGCCGGCCCGGCCAGCGTGGCCGGCCCGGTTGGGCTCGACTGCTGCCGCGCCAGGAGCAAGCGGTGCGAGCGAAGCGGCGATGGCCTGCTCCCAGCTCATCCGCCGGCCATGCTCCCACTGCGCGTCCAGCGTCGCCGGTTCCAGCCTGGTCGAGACCTCCGCGTGCGCGCGCCGCCAGGCTGAGTCGTCGGCAAAGCGTAGCGCCGGCGCGAGCGGCTCATTCAGCGCCTCAGCCGCCCCCAACAGCCGCGCGGCATGCTCCGGATGCCCCAGCATCGCCGTCGCGTCGGCCACGTCAACCAGCGTGCGGGTGACGCTCCAACGGTCGCCGAGTTCGTTCCAGAGCCGCAGGCTGTCCCGGTAGAGCGCGGCGGCCCGCTCGTGATCGCCCGCATCGCTCGCGAACCGGCCCAGGCGGTTTTGGCAGATCGCGATGGCCCATCCGAACCCGCATGAGCGCGCAGCAGCGAGGCCCGCTTCAGCCATCTGAATGGCGCGCTGGCGTTCGCCGCGCCGGTGAACGATGAGCGCATGCATCGCCAGCGTGAGGCTCCGCCAGGCTGCATCCCCCAGTTCCTCGAACATTGCAAGCGCATCTTCGAAGTGCGGCTCGGCGCGCCCAAACTCGCCCATCGTGTCCAGCAGGTCCGCCAGGTGGTAGGTCGTGATCGCGAGCGTCCAGCGGTCAGCGACTTGACGCGCCATCGTGATCGCGATCTCCGTGAGTTCCAGCGAGCGCTCGAATCTGCTGGTGGCCTGATTGATCAATCCCTCGTAGCAGTACGCCCTGGCAAGCCACGGGGCGGGATCTTCGGGCGCGAGCCTGACGAGTTGCTCGTACCAGCCGAGCGCTTCCATGAAGTAGCTGCGGTACATCCAGAAGAAGAAGCTGTCGTTCGCCAGTCGGATGCCGGCCTCGATGTCGCCCCGCGCGACCAGCCAGCTCAGCGCGGCCCTCAGGTTGGCGTGCTCGACTTCGACCTGATCGAAGAGCCCGGACATGTCCGGGCCGAAGAATCCTGCCTGCAGCTCGCTCATCCAGGCCGCGACCCAGCGGGCATGCCGCCAGCGCGTCGCGGCTTCGTCCGGCCCAGCGGCCAGCTGTTCCTGCCCAAACTCACGGACAGTCTCGAGCATGTTGTAGCGGGGGACCGCGTGCGCGTGGTCCAGCGGTCGCAAGAGGCTGCTATTGATCAGCGCCGACACCCCGGACAGTACGTCGATGTCGCCCTGACAGACCTGCTCGGCCGCGTCGAGCGTGAAACCGCCATCGAACACGGCGAGCTGCCGCAACAGATCCTGCTCGCCTGGCTCCAACAGCTCGTAGCTCCAGGCGATGGCCGCGCGCATCGTCCGAAGGCGCGGCGGCAGGTCCCGGGCGCCGCCACTCAGGATGTCGAGGCTGTGATTCAGCCGCGGCAACAGCGCTTCCGGCGACAGGATCTTCGTGCGGGCCGCGGCCAGCTCGATCGCCAGAGGCAGGCCGTCGAGCCGCCGGCAGACATTGACGACCGCCAGGCTGTTGTCGTCCGTGAGCGCGAAATCGGGCTGAACGGCGCGCGCTCGCTGAACGAACAGGACGATCGCGTCGTATCCATCGAGCTGCGCGGGGCTCGGCGCGAGCCAGGTTTGCCCCGGACCGGGCTGCGGCAAGCTCAACGGCGGCACGGAATACTCATGCTCCCCCTGAATATTGAGCACGATCCGGCTGGTGACCAGCACCTTGAGCTGGGCGCAGCGGGCCAGCAACTCGGCGATGACTGGCGCTGCGGCGACGATCTGGTCGAAGTTGTCCAGCACCAGCAGCATGCGGCGCGTCATGAGCAACTGCCCGAGCGCCGCCACACTCGCCCCGCTCTCGGTATCCGGAATGTGAAACTCGCGCGCGATGGCCGGCATCAGCCGTTCGGCGGCGTTGATCGAGGCGAGTTCGATGAAGGCCACACCCTCAGGAAACTCGTCCGCGGCCCGCGTCGCGATCTCGATGGCAAGCCGCGTCTTGCCGACCCCGCCGGGCCCGGTCAAGGTCAGCAGGCGGACGCCGTCGCGCTGCATAAGCTCCAGCGCGGCGGCCACCTCCTCTGCGCGTCCCACGAAGGGCGTCAGTGGCACCGGCGGGCGGCCACGCCGCAGCTCGACGACCGACTCGCCGAATCGAGAGTGCGCGTGATCGCCCTGTCCGCTCGCGCCGGCCGCTGACATCGCTGCTTCGTTCGTTGAGACGGAGTCGATGCCTCCATCTTCGTTCCTCTCGGGCCGCACGTCAACGCCGGGAGCACGCCCGGCGATGCTACACGCCGGCGTATCTGTTCAGACCAACGTGCGACGGACCGAGGATGGTACGAGCGATGGCAACACAGCCTGGGATCGCGCAACGGCTCGTCGGCCGGCAGGCCGAACTCGAGGTCATTCAGGCGCACGTCGACGCGGCGCTCGGCGGCGGGGGACAGGTGCTCGTCGTCGGCGACGATGCCGGTGTCGAAACGTCGCGCCTGCTAGCCGGGTTCGCCCGCCGCTTCACGGCCGCCGCGCCCGATGGGCTGGTGCTGACCGGCAACTGGACCGGGATCTGGTGACGATCCCCGGCTAGCTATCGAGCACCGCGCGGCGGAGGAACTCCTCGCTGCGGCGGGCGTCGTCGACGATCGTGTCGATGCGCTTCCAGCCGTGGCCCTCGCCCTGGTAGACCTTGTACTCGACATCCTTCCCGGCGCGCTCCAGGGCCTCGACCATGTTGTCCATCTCCGAGCGGTGGCAGACGATGTCGACATCGCCCTGGAGAATCAGCAGCGGCCCACGCACGCGATCGACGTAGTTGATCGGCGAGCGCTCATCGTAGAGGTCGGGGCGCTCGCCGCCGGTGCCGCCCATCAGCTTGGTCAGGTAGTAGCGCTCGAAGACCCAGGTCTTTTCGTGGAAGCGCTTGAGGTTGCTGATGCCGTAGCGTGCGATCCCGGCCTTGAAGACGTGCGGCGCCTTCGTCATGCAGACCAGCGTCGAGTAGCCGCCGGCCGAACCGCCGGTGGCCACCACGCGCGTCGGGTCGACCGCGCCACGCGCGATGACCGCCTCGCCCCCGGAAACATCGTCATCGAGGTCGCCGCCGCCCCAGTCGCCATAGAGCGCCTCCATGAAACTGCGACCGAAGCCCCGCGAGCCGCGATAGAAGGGATAGAGCACCAGATAGCCGAGCTGGACGAGCCGTTGGATCCAGGGCAGCCAGTCCATGCGCGACTGGCTGACCGGCCCGCCATGCAGGTAGACGACCAGTGGGTGACGGCCCGGGATAAGCCTGTCCGGCTCGAAGAGCAGTCCGGAGACCCGCAGGCCGTCGCGTGACTCCCAGGTGATCACCTCGGGGAGCTTGAGGTCACCGGCCAGCACCGCCGCGGTCGCGCTCTGGGTGAGCTGCCGGCGCTCGCCATCCAGTGAGACCACCCACAGATCCGGCGGCAGCTGCGGCGACTCGAAGACGTAGAGGATATGGTGGTCATCGATCCAGTCCAGTTCGCTGGGCACGCCCGGCTCGTTGGTGATCTGGCGCCACTTGCCGCCCTCCCAGACGCAGATCTGCTGGTCGGGGCCATCGGCGCGCACGTAAGCGATCTTCTTGCCGTCCGGCGACCAGACGGGACGCATGTGGTCGCAATCCTCGCTCACCAGCGCCTCGGCACCTGACCCGTCCGCCTTCATCCGCCAGAGGTTCGGATGCTCGCGATCGCGGTCGGAGGTAAAGGCGATCCTCTGGCCATCGGGCGACCACTGCGGCCAGTTGTTGGCGACCCGCGCGCCGCCCTGCACGACCGTCGCGGAGCCGCGGCCGGAGCCGGAAATGATGATCGCCGTTTCGTCCCAGGGCATGTCGTAGTGCGGCCAGCGCACCCACATCAGCCGCTCGCCATCCGGCGACCAGCGCGGGTTGGCGACGAAGCCGTCGTCGTCCGGGCTGGAGATCTGGCGCACCAGCGTGCCATCCATTGAGGCGACGAAGATGTCGACGTCCTCGCCGCGCTCGGCGACGAACGCAACCTTGCTGCCGTCCGGGGAGAGCGCCGGGGAGTGATGGTTCCCGGCTGCTTCCTCGACGCGCTCGGCCGGCCCGCCTGCTGCCGGGACCTTATAGAGCTTGCCTTCGTTGGTCGAAGCGAAGACGACGTAGCGACTGTCGGGCGTCCAGGCCAGCGGCAGAGCCTGGCGCTGGGCGGGGTCGGGTCCCTGCAGTGTGACCTCGTCGGTGAGCTGGAGCGGCAGCCCGCCATCAACGTCGACAACCCAGATATCGTTGCGGCCATTGAAGCCACGGATGTAGGCCACTTTTGTGCCGTCCGGCGAGACTGCCGGGGCCTGGATGCGGGGGATCAGCGCCCACGCCTCGGGGGAGAGTGTGGCTTTCCAGCGGCCAGGCTCCTCGCTCCAATGCAGTGTCTCGGTCATATTAGGTCCTCTCGTCAGCGCGGTCATGCGGGAGCATCATAGCCGAGCCCTGAGAACCGATTCTTACCGGAAATAAGCCGAATCTTCGAATTCGCATCAAGAA
>DATGQR010000375.1:0-8185 GCA_035304105.1 Thermomicrobiales bacterium
ATACTCAGCGCGCGAATGCGATCGGGAAGATTCGCGCCCCTGGTGTGATCTAGATCACAGACGGGGGTTCCATGCTCTGCTTAGCATGATCCCATACAGACAATCGAATAGCGCCGCACAGCGTACGACCGTGCCTGAGTGGCGGGTAGGGAGCAACCAATGTCCGACGAGGCAGCGCCTGAACGCCGCGATGACGACCGCATCCCATGGCAGCAGATACTGGTTGACGACATCTTCCTGTTGATCATGGCAGGCATGGTGGTGCCGACCCTGTTCTACATCGTCTGGGGGCTCTGGTCGCTCGGTAACGTCCCGACATTCCGGCCTTAGTCCGTCCAATCCACGAGATGTAGGGGGTATCCGACATGGCGTCGAATCGCACCGGCACGCTGGTCGCCCCGCGTGGGCGTTGGTGGTTCCCGCTCGGCAAAGACGAGAAACTCTGGTTTGCGATGGCTGCGATCTGGGCGGTCACGATGTTCGCGATGATCTTCTTCATCTGGCCGGCGGTGGGCGACAACCAGCAGACCTTCGGGGGGTACCGCGTCGACGAGGCTGAGTTCGCACTGCTGACCCAGCAATTCATCGAGGAACACGGCACCGGGGAGAACCTGTTCGGCGTCCCGGTCGTCGCGCCCCCGCCGGGTAGCGACGTCTACATGCTGGCGACGCGCTACCAGTTCCGGCCGGTCGTCCAGCTGCAGCGTGGGGAGACCTACCGGTTCCTGTTCTCGTCCAACGACGTCCAGCACGGTTTCTCGCTCCAGCCCGACAACATCAACCTGCAAGTGATTCCCGGCTACGTGCTGGCCGTCGAGATGACGCCGGAGAAAACCGGCGAGTACGAGATCGTCTGCAACGAGTACTGCGGCATCGGGCACCACCTGATGCTCGGCCGCATCAGAGTCGTCGACTAGCGGCGAGCGGGAGAGGGAGCACATCGCGATGGAAGCTCTACGCGCCGGCTCGTGGCGCTGTCAGGTCACTGGACTGCACGTCGACCACTCGGCCGAGCAGCTGATCAAGTTCAACGCCGTCACGGCAGTGCTCTACCTGGCCGCCGGGGGACTGATGGCGATCCTGGTCGCCCTGACGCGCTGGGAGGCGATTCATATTCTGGACGACGCCGAGTGGTTCTACCGGCTGGTCGGAGCCCACGGCACGGCCATGCTGCTCTTCTGGATCCTCTTCTTCGAGGTTGCCGGGCTCTACTTCGGCGGCATCGTCCTGCTCAACGCCCGGATGATGGCCCCGGCGGCCGGCTGGGCGGGCTATATCCTGATGCTCGCCGGCTCCCTGGGCATGATGGTGACGATGCTCACCGGCCGCGCCACGGTCATGTTCACGGCCTACCCACCGCTCGAAGCCAGCCAGTGGTTCTATCTCAGCTACATCCTGTTCGCGGTCGGCGCGCTGATCGCGGTCGTCGTGTTCCTGGTGAACGTGGTCGGCGCGCGGGTGCGCGGCGAGGTGCAGACCCTGCCGCTGTTCACCTTCGCGATGCTGGCGGCCGCGATCATCGCGCTGTTCTCGCTGATCTCCGGCGCGACGGCGATCGTCCCGCTGTGGCTGAAGTCGATTGACGCGATCGACTACGTCGACCCGGGCATCTACCGGTTGCTCTACTGGGGCCTGGGGCATGGCGCGCAGCAGATCAACCTCGCGGCGATGGTCGGCATCTGGTACGCGCTGGCGACGATCACAGTCGGCGCCAAGCCGATCAACGAGGGGCTCAGCCGCTTCGCCTTCGTGCTCTACATCTTCTTCATCCAGATGGCTGCCATGCACCACCTGCTGGTCGACCCCGGCCTGGGCCGCTGGGTGCGCACGATCAACGCCAGCTACTTCATCTACGCCGCCGTGCTCGGCAGCATGATCCATGCCTTCACGATTCCGGCCAGCGTCGAGCTGGCACAACGCACCAAAGGCTACAGCCGCGGGCTGTTCGAGTGGCTGAAGCGCGCACCCTGGGGCGAGCCGGGCTTCTCGGCGCTGGTGCTCAGTTTCGTGATGTTCGGCGTGATGGGCGGCATCAGCGGCGTCATCATCGGCGGGCCGCAGCTCAACATGCTGGCGCACAACACACTCACCGTGCCAGCGCACTTCCACATGACCGTCGTGTCCGGCACGACGCTGGCATTCATGGGCATCACCTACTACCTGGTGCCGCTGATCTTCCGGCGTGAGGTGTTCCAACCGAAGATCGCCCGGGCACAGCCCTGGGTGTACGGCGCCGGGATGTTCATCTTCGGCATTGGTATGGGCTTCGCCGGTCACCTCGAAGGCGTCCCGCGCCGCCACTTCGACATCGACTTCGCCGGCCTGCCAATGGCCAACGGGGTCTTCGACAATGCCCGAGTCGACCTTTTCCTGGCGACCATGGGCATCGGGGCGACGCTAGCCTTCATCGGCGGCGCGATGTACGTGATCGTCGCCGCAGGGACAGTCTTCCTGGGCCGGCGCTCGGAGGCCCCCGATATCGGCAGGGTCGATCCTGAGGCGTTCGCGGTCCCGGCCGTCTCCGGCGCCTCCGGCGAAGCGGAGCCGGAAGCGCACCGCGACCTGAACCAGTTCGAAGCGCCCGGAACGTTCGCGATCGCCACGGCGTTCCTGACGCTCTTCGTGTTGCTCTATGCGTATTCGTGGTTCGAGCTGAGCCACGTTTCCTGGGTGATCCGCTAGCGCCCGGCCGCGCCGATCTCAAGGCGCGCCCGCTCAGTCGAGGGGAATCCGAGCGGCAATGTCACTAGCGCTCCTGCACGGCTCGACCGGCGGCTCGTTCCTCACCTCATGGTCGCCGGACCCGCTGCTGGTCAACCTGCTCGCGCTGGCCGCCGTAGCCTACGCGCTCGGGCTGCGTGCTGCGGCCCGCCGGGGCCGGCGGCGGCCGTCACGGTGGCGGATCGCCGCTTACTACGGCGGGCTGGCTGCGGTCACCGTCGCGCTGCTCGGGCCGCTCGACACATGGAACGACGAGCTGTTCTTCATCCACATGCTCCAGCACCTCGTCGTGATGATCGTCGCCGCGCCGCTGCTATTGCTCGGGCGGCCCGTGCAGGTCACGCTGCAGGCGTTGCCACCGAAGCAGAGCAGCCTGCTTGTCCGCATACTCTTCTTGCGCGCCGGTCCGCGCCGCGCCGCCACGCTGCTTACCCACCCGCTCACCGTCTTCGCGCTCTACAACTTGAACCTGGCGCTCTGGCACTGGCCGCCGATGTACGTGGCCGCGCTCGAGAGCGAGCTGGTCCACGCGATCGAGCACGCCGCTTTCTTTGGGACGGCGCTGCTCTTCTGGTGGGTGATCATCGACCCCGTGCCGCGCCACCACCGCGCCGAGCCACACTGGCAATTCGGGATGTGTTTCGGGACCTGCATGATCGGCGGGCTGGTCGCGGCCGCCCTGACGCTGGCCAACCGCGTGCTCTACCCCTTCTACCTCGATGCCGGGCGTCCCTGGGGTATCTCACCGATGACCGACCAGCAGCTCGGCGGCGGTATCATGTGGATAAGCGGGGCGCTCTACTTCGCCCTGATGTTCGCGATGCTCATCCGCATGGTCAGCCCGGACTCCAGCGCCGCAAACCGCGCAACCGGCGCGGCTCCTGCCCGGCAACTGGACCAACTGCGCCCCTGAGACGGCCCGCGCATCAGCGAATCCTCAGGATTTCCTCAGATTTCCCTCAGCCGGGAACTCTACGGTTGAGACATGAAGAGGGGGCAACGAACCATGTCCACATCGACAACGCCACTCGATCCCGTCGCCATCCGTGCCCGCTTCCCGGTGCTTCAACCTGGGCCCGACGGGGAGCGCGTCATTTACCTGGATAGCGCCGCGTCGAGCCAGAAGCCCGAGGCGGTGCTAGCCGCCATGGCGCGTTATTACCGCGAGGACTACGCCAACGTCCACCGCGGCGTCTACCGACTGGCCGAGCGCTCGACCGACGCCTACGACCGCGCCCGCCGGAGCGTGGCGCGCTTCTTCGGCGTCGAGGACGGGGCCGAGATCATTTTCACCCGCAACACGACCGAGGCGATCAACCTGGTGGCCTCCAGCTGGGGCGGCGCGAATCTCGGACCGGGCGACATCGTCGTCAGCAGCGTGATGGAGCACCACTCCAACCTGGTGCCCTGGCAGATCATCTGCGAACGCACCGGGGCGGAGCTGGCCTTCATCGGGGTCGACGAGCGCGGCCGGCTGCGGCTGGAGGATCTCGACCGCCACCTGGAGAGCGGACGGGTGAAGCTGGTGACCGTCGCGCACGTCTCGAACATGCTCGGGACGATCAACCCGGTCGAGGAAATCGCCGCCAGGGCGCGCGCCGCTGGGGCCGTGGTCCTGGTGGACGGCGCTCAGGGCGCGCCGCACCTGCCGGTGAACCTGGGCACGCTCGGGGTGGACTTCTACGCCTGCTCGGCCCACAAGATGTGCGGCCCGATGGGCGCCGGGATGCTCTGGGGACGGCGCGAGCTGCTGGAGGCGATGCCGCCCTACATGGGTGGCGGCGACATGATCCGCGTCGTCGAGCTGCACCACTCGACCTGGGCGGATCTGCCCCAGAAGTTCGAGGCCGGCACGCCCAGCGTGGCCGACGCGGCCGGCTTCGGCGTCGCCTGCGACTACCTGGCCGGGCTCGGCATGGAGGCCGTCCACGCGCACGAGCGCGAGCTGACCCGCTACGCCTACGAGCGGCTCATCCAGTTCCCGGCGATCACGATCTACGGGCCGGGGCCTGATGAGCGCGGTGTCGTGATCGCCTTCAACATCGGCACGGTCCACCCGCACGACGTGGCCACGATCCTCGACGGTGAAAACATCGCCGTGCGCGCCGGGCATCACTGCACCCAGCCGCTGCACCGGGAGCTGGGCATCGACGCGTCGGTGCGGGCCAGCTTCTATATCTACAATACGCCCGAGGACGTCGACCGGCTGATCGCCGGGCTGGAGCGGGTGCGGGATATCTTCGACCTGGAGACTCAGCTGGAGGCGTAGGGGTGTTTTCGATCTGGGTGCTTGCCCGCTGGCTGCACCTGCTGGCGGCGATTACCTGGATCGGCGGGATGCTCTTCATCCTGGTGGTCCTGCTGCCGGTCGTCCGCCCATCGCTGCTGCCAGAAGACCGGGCGATGCTGGTTGGGCGCATTGGCCGGCGCTTTGGCTACATCTCGCTGGCCGCCCTGTTCATGCTGCTGATCACCGGCTACATGAACGGAGAGCGCCGCCACGTCGACTGGGCGGACCTGACGGCAACGACCTACGGCACGCGCCTGCTGATCAAGCTCATCCTGGTCGCGGCGATCGTCGTCGTATCCGTGCTGCACACCTGGTTCGGGCACCGCATGGTCAAGCTCGCCGCGGGCGAGAAGACGCCCGAGGTGATGGCCGAGCGGCGCCGCCTGCAAGTCATGTCCGGCTCGCTCTCCGCCCTCAACCTCGTCCTCAACCTCATCGTCGTCTGGCTGGCCGCGTCGTTGATCGCGTAATGCGGGACCGAGCCTGTAGAGGCGCGCTGGCGGCACGTCTTTACAGGCTCGGTTCCGCATGACGAGTTACGTCCGTCGCCTGGAGCTTGGATTCGAGGCGACCGAGGGCGATCAGGAGGCCGTTGATCAGCGCCAGGGGACGCGGCGGGCAGCCGGGGATGTAGACGTCGACCGGGAGGACGTTGGGCACGCCGCCGGCCGTGGCGTAGCTACCCTGCAACACGCCACCGCCACAGGCGCAGGCGCCGACGGCGACGACCAGGCGTGGCTCGGGCATCGCTTCGTAGGTCATCAGGGCGGCCTGCTCTAGATTGCGGGTGACGCTGCCGGTCACCAGCAGCAGGTCGGCATGGCGTGGCGAGGCGACGATGTCGATGCCGAGGCGCTGGATGTCGTAGACCGGCCCCATCAGCGCCTGGATCTCCCAGTCGCAGCCGTTGCAGGAGCCGGCGTCGAGGTGGCGGATGTGCAACGAGCGCCGCAGCAGGCGCCGGATCGTCTGGCTCAGCTGCTCGGCCGGGTCAGTGGCGGCCGCCGGCTCGCGCCAGCGCACGTGGGGAACGATCAACGGTATATTCATGACGCTTTCCCTCCATTGCCGGTCGTGAAGCGGACCCGGGTGATCAGGTCGGCCGCGTCGCGGACGGCCAGCTCATATTCGTTGGACAGCGACAGGGCGCTCTCGGGGCAGGCTTCGGCGCACAGTCCGCAGAAGACGCAGCGGGCGTCGTTCAGCTCCCAGGTCCAGCCTCCGTCCTCATCCCGGCGCACGGCGATCGCGCCGCTCGGACAGGCGCGGGCGCAGTCACCGTGGCCCATGCAGCGCGACGTGTCGATCTGGACCTGGCCACGGAAACCCGGCGGCGCCGGCTCCGGAGCCTCTGGGTACCCGGTCGTCACCAGCCCGGTCTTCAGGCTGCGGCGGAAGATATCGAATATCGAGCTCATGGCCGCGCCCCGCCTTCGAGGTCTCGCAGCCGGGAACCGGGCGCGCGATGCCCGTAGGGGTGGAGCTTGTCTCCACCCGCGCCGCAGGCGCCATGGAACGACGACCGGCGCTTGCCGGAGACGCCCGGTGATGACCCGCTGGTGGTAGTGGGCGACGCAGTCGCCGGGTGGAGACAAGCTCCACCCCTACGATTGCGAACGAGGCGGGTTTCCGGGACTGAGTACGAGTTCGTCACAGATCTCACCGATCCAGGCAGGCGTAGCACAGCTCGAAGCTCTTGTTGATCAGCGGGAAGTCGGGGACCATGTTGCCGGGGACGGCGGCGGCCACGGCCGGCCAGTTCGGGTAGCTGGCCGAGCGCACCCGGTAGCGCTCGATGGTCCCGTCGTCGCCGATCCGCACCCAGTGGATGTTCTCGCCGCGCGGCGACTCGCTCACACCCCAGGCGTAGCCGGCCGGGATAGCGCCGAGGTCGACCGCGGTCGGTCCCTCCGGCAGGGTCGCCAGGAGCGCCCGGATGATCGCCAGGGATGCCAGCACCTCGTCGCTGCGAACGAGCAGCCGAGCTTTGACGTCGCCCTCATGGCGGACGATGACCGGGACGGCCATCGGCAGGCAGTCGTAGAAGGCGTGCGGGTGGTCGCGGCGGCTGTCGAGGTCGACACCGCTGGCCCGGGCGGCTACGCCGACCGCGCCGAGCGCGCGTGCCGTCGCAGTTGGCAGCACGCCGGTCGTCGTCAAGCGCTCGACCAGCGTTTCACTGCCCATGATCAGCTCGATGAAGTCCTTGAAATCGCGCGCGACGCCGTCCAGCGTCTTCTCCAGATCGGCGACGTCCTCGGCGTCCAGATCGCGCCGCACCCCGCCGAGGCGAACGACGCCGTGCAGGAAGCGGTTGCCGATCAGGCGCTCGTTCAGGCGCTGGACATCCTCTTTCAGGCGCGCCCCGAACGAAGTCCCGACCGCGAAGCCGACGCCAGCGCAGATGTTGCCGAGGTCGCCCAGGTGGTTGTAGAGCCGCTCCAGCTCCAGGTAGAGGGTTCTGATGGCGGCGGCGCGCGCCGGGATCTCGACCCCGGCGATAGCCTCGACGGCCTGGGCGTAGGAGACGGCGTGGGAGCAGGAGCAAGCACCGCAGACCCGCTCGGCGATCTGGAGGACGTGGGCCGGGGTCCTGCCCTCGGCCAGCTTCTCGATACCGCGATGGGTGTAGAAGAGGCGCGTCTCCAGATGGAAGATGGCCTCCCCGACGGCGGCGAAGCGGAAATGGCCCGGCTCGATGACGCCAGCGTGGATCGGGCCGACCGGGATCTCGACGAAGCCCTCGCCGTGCAGCCGGTGGAACTGGTACGGCTCGCGCTCGACCCGCGGCATTGGGGTCGACGGGTCGAAATCCTTGCGTAGCGGGTGGACGCCGTCCGGCCAGTTGTCGTGGAGCACCAGCCGGCGCGGGTCGGGGTGGCCCTCCGGGACTAGCCCGAACATGTCCTGCACCTCGCGCTCGTACCAGTGTGCGGCCGGCACCAGCGGCGTGATCGAGGGAAACGATGGCTCGTCTGGATCGACGAACGCTTCAAGCGTGACCCAGCCGCCGGCCTTCGGCGCGAAGGTGTAAGCGAGCCGGTAGCTGCCGGAGCCGGACCGGTCATCCTCACCGACCATCAAGGCCAGCCGGGCGTCCAGCTCGCTGACGACGGCGGCCGTGGCGGCCGGGAGCTGATCGAGGTCGACCGTCACATGCCGGTCTGCCGGGGC
>DATGQR010000376.1:0-7157 GCA_035304105.1 Thermomicrobiales bacterium
GGTTGCCGGCTGCCATGTTGATGAAGTGCGGGTTGGGGCAGTCGTTGCCCATGAAGACGCCATACACGTTGTGCATGATGGCGTGACCGTACTCGTGCAGCACCGTGCTGGCGGAGTTCGCATCGAGATCCTTTAGATGCACGCGGCGGTCAAAGCCGAAGTAGAAGGTGCCGCTTAAGCTGCCCGGCTGCCATTCGACGGTCACCCCGTCCGGTTGCCGGCTGCCGTCGGGCACGCCGGGCGGCGTGGTGTTCCAGGTGGAGAGGAAGCCATCGATCAGATCCTGGTAGATCCACCAGGCGCGGCGCCCATCCCAGCTCGAATCCGGCCCCCAGCTGCCGACATTGACCTCGCCGTTCGGGAACGGCCCCAACGGCGGCAGGTTGTAGTGCCAGCCGGCGATGCTGAACCTGTTCGGCGTCTGCAAGCCGTTGCCGACGACGCGGATCGCGCCGACGTTCATCGAGCTATGCCGGTAGTTGGCCCACACGCGAATGCGCACCACGCCGGGATTGGCGACGTTGAAGACGAAGTTGCCGTTGAAGTCGGAATAGGTCCAGGTGAGCACGGCGCCGTTCGCGCTCACCAGCGAAACCAGCAGCATCTGGTTCTTCCAGTGCCCGTTGCGGTCGAACATGCCGACATTGCCGCGGATCTTCAATGTTCCAGCCGCGGCCGCGACGTCACCGCCGGCTTCGTCGTCCTGACCGCCGGGCGCTCCGGTGTCGATCGGGATCTCCATGTTCGGGTCAATCTTCGCAGCGGGCATCGAGCCGTCCGCGAACGCTTCCGAAGGCGCGCGCATGGTGTTGCCGGGGCCGGGAGATGCGCCGCCAGCCATGAGATCGCCCTCATAGGTGAAGCTGGCGGAAGCCGCACCGTCGCTGGCTGAGAAGAAGACGGCGTCGGAATCGCCCCAGACGTTGCCGTCTCCGAAGTCGAGGCTCACGTTGGCAGCGACGCTGTGGTTGCCGGCCGTCTCGGGCGTCACGCGGACTCCCAGCTTGCGAGACTCGCCAGCCGCCAGGTCGATGACGAACTCGCGCTCGCCGTCAACGCGCATGCCATCCGAGGCGATGACGTCGACGCGCACGCCGCCCGCCCGCTCGGTACTGGACACGACGATCGTGACTTCGGCCGGCTCGCCGACGGCCGGCAGGGCGGTCATCGACACATCGACGTTCAGCGGCGTCTGCATCTCGTGGTCATAGTGAGGCGCCACGCTGGCGCGCGCTGGCGACGGCGCGGGCAGCGAACCGAGCAGGCTCAGCAGCAGCGCCGCGAGGAAGATTCCGCTCCAGATCCTGGAGCGATGGACAATCTGCATCGATAGGACTTCTTTCACTTCGTTGTCGGCATGTCCGCCTCGTCGCGGAGTCGTGGTGTATGGCAGTGGGAGCCCCCAGTCCGCTCTTGATTCAGGCATCGGCGGCCTGCTCGGAATCGGAAGCGCGTAACTCCTTTCAATTTCCGGTGCGCTGCGGCTGACGACACCGTTCCTCGCCACGCGCCACCCGGCGCGGCCGCTGGCAGCCGTGGATCCAGACTAGGTTGCGGCGCTGCGCCCTGGTACGGACGAATGCAGGTAATCCGGGGACCTGCAATTGCAGGTTCTGCGGCAGGGATAACGGCAAGTAGCTCATCTGCACCGGGTTTGTCGTGCCGGGCGACGAGCGTGGGTCAAGCAGTCAGAGGGTGATGTTCAGGGGATCAGGCCGAGGTCGCGGGCGCGGGCGACCGCCTGGGTGCGGCTGCTGACAGCCAGCTTGCCGTAGAGCTGCTGGCAGTAGGAGCGCACGGTGTTCACCGCCAGGAACAGCTCCTCGGCAATCTGGCGGTTGGAGTGACCGGCTGCGATCAGACGCAGCACCGCCAGCTCCCGTTCGGTCAGCGGCTCGATGAGCGCTTGCGCCACGGGCGAGCGCGTAGCCTGGGCGGGGACCAGCTCGTGGGCGAGTGGTGCTCGCGAAGTCAAGAGCGGGTCGAGACGAGCCGCGAGATCGAGGGGATCGCCGTCTTGGCCGCGCTCGACCGCCTCGGCGAACGCCTCCGCAGGCAGCGCGGCCGCCGCGGCGTCGAGGAGCTGGCGCGCCCAGGCGCGAGTCTCGTGATCACTGGCCTGATGGGAACCGGCGACCACCAGCGGCGCGACGGCTTCCAACGCTCGCCCGGTCTGGAGCAACAGGTTCGCGGCGCTCGCTAGCAATCCGACGAGCCGGCGCATGTAGCCAGATTCGCTCGCCAGGCGCAAACCATCCACAATGTATCGCCCGGCGGCGTCGTACGCGCCGGTCTCGCAGGCAACCCGGCTCAGACCATCGAGGAGGCGAGCCTGCATGGCCAGATCACCGATATCCCGCGCAAGGTCGAAGCTGCGCGCGTAGAGTCGCGCGGCTTCATCCCAGTGACCGAGCTGAGCGTCCATCCTGGCCAGATGACTGAGCGCTCCCGCCATTCCTTCAGGGTCCTCGAACTCTTCCCGAATGACGTAGGCAGCTTCATAACACTGCCGGGCTTCGACGTACGCCGCCCGCGCGGTGGCGATGTGTCCCTGGAGGTTAAGACAGTAGGCAAGATGCCAGCGATCGCCGGCAGCCTGCGTCGCCGCTGTGCTTTGCCAGGCATATTCACTGGCCAGATCGAGCTGCTCCTGCCAGAGTGCTGCTGAGGCTCGCACCCACCAGGCCGGCGACAGGCTGCCGTACTGCCTGGTTTCCGCGCTGCGCCGGACGACCTCCGCGCAAAGGCGCTCGGCTTCGGCATAGTGACCGTCGATCAGCGCAAGTATCCCGCGCCACACCTGCGGGTCGGTCATGTGGCCGGACGGGGGTGGAATGCCCAGGCGCGCGTAGCGCTCCTCCGCCTCATCCAGCGCCGCGCGCATCGCGGGCAGCTGCAGCAAGCGGTGATGACAGCGCGCGACATCGACCAGCATGTGGGCAAGGACGCGGTCCACCGCGGGCGACGCGTCGGCGGCGCGCGCCACCGCCAGACCTTCCTCCAGCAGCGCCAATCCCTCTCGGTAACGCGCGCGAAAGTCAAAGAACTGGGTGAGTACATGAGACGCCCGACCGAGCGCCTCGACGTCACCTGCCGCCACTGCGCCGTGCCAGGCTGCCCTGATGTTGTCGAGATCCGCGGCGATCGTCGCGATCGCCCGGCGTTGGTCGCCGCCGGTGATCGATCCGAAACACTCCGCGACGATATCCAGGTAATAGGCACGGTGCGATACGTGAGCCTGGGCTGCCTCGTCCGGATCGGCGCGCAAGTGATCCTCGGCGTACTGCCGCAGCAGTTCGTGCAGAAAAAGCCGCCCGTCGACGCCCCGCCGCACGAGCGACTTATCGACCAGCGACGACAGCAGCGGCATCGGCGCGCCTGCGACTTCCGCTGCTTCGCGCCTGAACCCGCCCCGAAAAACCGCGAGGCGCTGGAAGACCCGGCGCTCGTTCTCATCCAGACGCGCCCACGAGTGATCGAAAGCCGCAAGCATGCTGCGGTGGCGCGCCGGTACATTACGCAGCTCGGTGGACAGGAACGCCACGTTGCGCTCGATCTCGTCGGCGATCGCCTGGCAGGGGAGCGCCTTGACCCAGGCCGCTGCCAGTTCCAGCGCCAGCGGTAGGCCCTCGGTGATCTGGCACAGCCGCACCACGCCGTCGAGCTCTGCGTCAAGCGCGAAATCGGGGCGCACCTGCAGGGCGCGCTCGACGAACAACCGCACCGCTTCGACATGGGACGGATCGTCGGAATCTGCGGTCGGCACGGCCAGCCCCGCCAGCGGGTAGCGCCACTCCTCCTCGAGATTGAGTGCTTCCCGCGAGGTCACCAACACGCGCAACCCCGGCGCTGCTGCCAGCAGATCACTCAGCCAGGGGGCGGCCCCCAGCAGATGCTCGAAGTTGTCCAGCACCAGGAGTATTTGCAGGGGACGTAGGTAGCGCGCCACCTGGGCGCGCGTGTTCTCCTGCCCCCGCAGGACGCATCCGATCGCGTCGGCCAGCACCGGGGCGAAAGCCTCGGTCGAGTTGACCGCGCGCAATGAAACGAATGCGATTCCGTTCGGGAAGCTTGCGCGCGCCGCGGGAGCAGCCTCGATGGCCAATCGCGTCTTGCCGATGCCGCCGGGACCGATGATGGTCAGCAATCGACAGGCGGGCGCAGCGAGCAGGGCGGCCAGTTCATCGAGCTCCATGGCGCGGCCGACGAAGCTGGTCCGAGGCGCCGGAAAGCTATGCCGGTGAGGTGGAAGCTCTTCGGGCGGGAGCGCGCGAAGGGCCCCTGTCGAGCGCTCTATCCCCTCCCCATCCGGCGCGTCCTGCGATGCCATCGCCCACCGCTCTCAGTTGCTGCCCGTGACTCGTATAGTACACCCGCAGGGGCCGGCCGCAAGCATGCCGTCACGACGCCCTGTAGCGAGCAGCAGCGAGCGACCCGGGAGCCTCAATTCCGGACGCGATTTTGAGTGCGGCAGGCGAGCGCCTAGGCGGTTCCGGCTGCCGGGCGGGAGCGGGGCGACTCGCCGCCGTTCTGGTTCGGGAGCAAGGTGATCCCGGTCGGGCGGCGCGTCTCGCCCGCGCCGTCCTCGCGCCGGCTCAGCAGGATCGCGGCCACGATCATGCCCACCACCAGACCGAGCAGCAGCCCGCCGGTCATCGAGAGAAACGGCGTGTCGCCGCTCGTGTCGCGGGCCTGACGCCGAGGCAGGTGCACCTCCGGGATGGCGGGCAGTGAGGGCTTCTTCGGCAGCTCTGACAGGTCGGGCAATTCCGGCCGCTCTGGCAGCGAAATCGAGGACGGGACGTTCTTGCGGAGTTCCTTGAGTTGCCGGGCGACGCGCTCGCGGCGGGAGCGTCGTCGTCGGATGAGTCGCAGAGCCATGATGCGGACCTCCCTTCGGAGACGTAGGCGCTACTTGCGCGGCTTGTCCTTACCGGTGACGAACATGCGCGCCGTGGTGCGCCAGCGCGCGACCGTCGCCAGCGATGAGATGACCGGGGCGGCGACGTTCTCACTGACGAACTCGACGGTACCACGGGCACGCTTGACCGTGGCGGTCGTCTCAGTCGAGGTTTCCTTGACCGTGATGAGGATCTCCTCGAGCATGGGCAGGACGCGGTTCTTGATCTGGAAGGCGACCCAGACCATGACGAGAACCATCACCGCCAGCAGGACGATGATGATCAACCAGAGTATCCCCATGAGGACGATGGCGACGTCGCGGAGCCGTTCGAGTGCCGAGACGTCCTCGTCACCCAGGATATACAAACCGACCGGGATGCCGACGACGAATAGTAGCGCCAGCAACCCGATCAGGATATAGACGAGAGTCTGACGGAACGTGCGTCCCTCGTCGGGCATCTCCGGCCTGGTGCTCGCTTGATCCAATCCGGTCCCCCTCCCCCGCAGTTGGTGGGATCGTCTATTCAAGTTCTATTGTCGCACAACGCCCGTTAGCGGTTGGAGCCGGGCGCAGCCGGATCGGCGGCCGGCGCGGAGAAGAACCAGGCCAGGGCAATGCACGCGGCCGCGCCCAGCGTGGCCGTTAGCAGCGGCACCTCGCCCACGCGCAGCCACTCGAAGCCCCAGGCCACGCCGGCCAGGAAGCCGCCGAAGAAGCCAGCCAGCGAGGCGGCCACGAACAGCGGCCACTGCCAGAGACGCCGACCGAACAATGCATGCGCCAGGCTGCCATAGAAGATCACAAGTGTCAGGCTAAGGATCAGCGCTGGCGACATCCGGAGCCGCCTCTCAGGACGCTTCGAGGCGCAGCGGCACGACCGTTTCGCCGGCTTCGATCGTCCCGCCGCCGAGCACCTCGTCGCCACGGTAGAGGACGACCGCCTGCCCGGGCGCAACGGCGCGGGGGCGCTCGGCGAAGTTGACGCGCAGCGTGCCCGGCTCCAGCGGCTCGACGACGGCGGCGTAGCGCTTGCCCTGGTAGCGCACGCGCGCTTCGGCCTCGAAGGGCTCATCGGGCCAGACGCCGCTGGTCAGCGAGGCGCGCCTGGCGATCAGAGAGCTGAAGGACAGCTCGTCGCGCGTGCCGACGACCAACCGGTTGGCGGCGGTATCGAGCGAGAGGACGTAGAGCGGCTCGGAGTAGGCCACGCCCAGGCCGCGCCGCTGGCCGACGGTGTAGCCGATCAGGCCGTCATGCTCGCCGACCACGGTGCCGTCCGTGAGGACGATCGGGCCCGGCTTGTCCAGCCCGGGGCGGCGCGACATCACGAACTCGGCGTAGGCGCCCTTGCCGACGAAGCAGGTCTCCTGGCTATCCGGCTTGCCGGCCACGTCGAGCCCGAAGAGCGCGGCGATCTCGCGCACTTCCGGCTTGGTCAGCCCGCCCAGCGGGAACATCAGGAAGGCGAGCTGCTCCTGGCTCATCGCGTAGAGCACGTAAGACTGGTCCTTGGCCGCGTCGACCGCCTCGCGCAGGTGGTACACGCCATCGGCGTCGCGGGTGACGCGGGCATAGTGACCGGTCGCCAGATAGTCCGCGCCAAGCTTCCGGGCGCGGTCGATCAGGTGCCGGAACTTGACCTCACGGTTGCACTCCAGGCAGGGGTTGGGCGTCCGGCCGGCGGCGTACTCGTCGACGAAATAGGTGATGACCGTCTCCTCAAACTCGCGCTCGAGGTTGATCGGGTAGAAGGGCACGCCGATGCGCCGGGCAGCCATGCGGGCGTCCTCCAGCGCCTCGGGCGCGCAGCAGGGATTCGGGTACTCCTCGCCCTCTGGCGGAGTGTAGAGGCGCATATTGATGCCCACGACCCGGTAGCCGCGCTCGCGCAGCAACAAAGCCGTCACGGCCGAGTCAACGCCGCCGCTCATGGCGACGACCGCCAGCCGGCCGTCGCCGTCTCGCGGGCCAACGTCGTAGTTTTCGAACAGCTTGCGCGACGCGTCGGCGTCGAGCATGGGGATCTCGGCGCTTGGCAGCATGCTGGGATGATTGGTCAGTCGAGTGCTCATGTTGAAATAGGATCCCGGAATTCTCACGTGTAATGGCCGGCGCGCCGCGAAAGTACGCGGGTGCGAACCGGCCACAATTGTACCGAGGTCAGAGGATCGAGGCGATGTCCTAGCGCGCGGCACGCTCCGCGAAGCGGAAGGGGATCGGGACCTCGTGCAGGTAGCGCGGGTCATACTGCTTG
>DATGQR010000377.1:0-3714 GCA_035304105.1 Thermomicrobiales bacterium
CTCTTCGATCTCCTGTTTCAGCACAAAGCACATATTGAGCAAGAACTCGACTCTGCTATGCATTGGGCTCGCAACGACGAGGGCCGGGCTAGCTGGATGTATTTGATGGTCGCTCCGCATGGTTACGACGCCCCAGACGACGAGCGAGCCAGGGTACAGGAAATGATGGTCGACGCGATGGTCCGGCTAGAAGCGGTCTTCGTGCCCCTTCTAGCTCAGCTGAATGGTTAACCCAGGAACGGCATCTCGAAGACGCGATTGAGTCGGCGCTGCTGGCAGAGAGCAGTGACCTACCGTTCGCGCCGGGCGAGTACCGGAAACGGACCAGCGCGAACTACGACCGGGCGCTGTGCCTCGACGGCGAGATGGTCATCCACTTCCTGTATACGACCCAGCCACAGACCTGGGAGCGGCTGCGCCAGTACCATGGCGACGAGGTCAAGCCCCATTTCCTGCGTCGACTGGCGGCAGAGATCGACCGCCGAGGCACGCTCGACGTGCTGCACAAGGGCGTGACCGACCCCGACTGCTTTCTATCTCCTGAAGCTCGACGCCTTGGGGCGGTTAGTCGCGGCCGCGCACGAGCAGGGCGCCGGACACCGCTACCTGATTCAGCACAGCGCCGGTTCCGGCAAGAGCAATACCATCGCCTGGCTGGCCCACCAGCTTTCGATCCTCCATGATGACAACGACGAGCGCGTCTTCGACTCCATCGTCATCATCACCGACCGCCGTGTGCTCGACCGTCAGCTCCAGAACACCGTGCGCCAGTTCGAGCAGACGATCGGCGTCGTCGAAAACATCGACCAGACATCGCGCCAGCTGCGCGAGGCGCTGGAGCCGGCAAGGCGATCATCGTCACGACGCTGCAGAAGTTCCCGCAGATCGTGGAGGACATCGGCAGGCTCCAGGGCAGCCGCTTCGCGATCATCATAGACGAGGCGCACTCGTCGTCATCGGGCTCTAGCGTCACCAGCATGAAGCGCGTGCTCGCTGGCGCGACGTTGGAAAGCGCGGCCGCTGAAGACGCCGCCCCCGGCGACGACCTTGAGGATCGCATCGCCGAGATTACCCGCGCCCGCGGCCACCAGCCGAACCTGAGCATGTTCGCATTCACCACGACGCCCAAGCCGAAGACGCTGGAGCTGTTCGGCACGCCTGACAGCCAGGGCCGCTACCAGGCCTTCAGCCTTTACTCGATGCGCCAGGCCATCGAGGGGACTAGAGGTCGAACGGGTAACAAGCGCCACCCGCCCTGGGGGCGCGCTGTCTCATCCCTGGTCCCTCATCCCGCTTCCCTCACGGGCTAGCCCTGGGGGAGGTGGCCCTTGACGTAGACGGTGGTTTCGAAGGAGGGGCTGCCGTCGTCGGGATGGAAGAGGCCAGTGATCGCGATAACCGGCTGGAGCGCCAGCACTTGGTTGGAGTCGCCGTCCGAAGTCAGCATGTAGTTGACGGAGAAGCTGTGGGCGGCGAACTCACCGGGGCCCGCCGGGCCGGTGCCGGCCGGCCAGTAGCCGCCGCCCGCGCGCGCGATGTCCCAGGCATGGCTGGCAGTGATCAACGTCACCTGCGCCTCACGGGTCACCTCCAGCCAGTAGCCCGACGCGCTGACGATGCGGCCCTCGCGGTCGACGACCAGCGTGATGCTCATCGGATGCCCGACAGCCGGGTTGGGAACGTCGCCCAGCGGGACATCAATGAAGGTCTGGCCGTCTTCCATCGTGCGAATCACCGGCCGCACGCTCTCGCCGCGAACCGGGTAGCCGAACATGTTGAGCCACTCGATCGCCGCGCGACTCAGGTCCTCGATCTCAGCGACCGAGTAGGGATCGGGCAACATGCAGGCAAACGCGCCGCTCTCGGGCGACCAGGTGAAGTTGACGGCGCCCTCAGGGCTGGTGAGGGAGTAGATCGTCTTGCCGCCCCGCTCGCGCTTTTCGATCTGCGGCTCGATGCCCAGGAAATCGCTGACACCGCGCAGCATCAGGTCGGCCGCGATGTACGGCGCGGAAAACTCGTAGGCCGTGGCGTGCGTGTCGAGCTGGATCTGGCTCGGGTCGAGCACCGTCGAGAAGCGCACGTCGGGGATCTCATCGGCGACCGAAGCGGAGACGGTCGCCAGCGCGCCGAGTTCGACGTGGCGGGCATCCACGGGTGGCAGGTCGACGACGGCGGAGCGAGCTTCGGTCGGCGGCGGTCCGGCATCCGCCGGGACCACATCGGGCGTGCCGGTCGGGAGCGCCTCGAACGGCACGGCGTCGGGCGCCGCAGCGTCCGGAGCGCCGGCCGCGATCTCGTCCGTATTGATGGGGGCGGTGGAGGCCGGTGTCATCGCGGTCATGAGTACGCCGGTGGTCGCCATCGCGGTCGGCGAGGCCGACGCGAAACGAGCCAGGTTGTCGGCGCGATCCTGGTCGTTGAAGCCGCGGTATTCGGCGAAGGCCATCCAGCCGGTGACGGCGCTGGCAACGAGCACGACGGTCAAGGCGCCGAAGAAGGCCGGCACGGGGTAGCGGCGCGGCCCAGGCTTGCGCGGCAAGCGCACCAGGCGGGGGCCGGGATCGATGAGATCGCGCTTGAGCTGCGCCCGAAACTCGGGGTCGGGCGTCGCCGGATCGAGGTACTCCATGAGCAACTGGGCAAGCTGCGCCAGCTCTTCGGTATCGCCGTCGAGCACCGGCGACGGCTGCCCGGTTTGGAGTCGATCGATCTTGCGGCTCAGGCGGTCTGCCTGGGGTGAAGTCTGATCGCGTTCATCAGACGACATACTCTTGCTTGAACCTCGCTCGCAGGTTGACCAGCGCACGATGGACGAGTTGCTTGACTGCTCCCTCGGAGCGGCCCATCAGATCGCCGATTTCCCGGTTCTTCAGGCCGTGGGAGAATTTTAGGATAAGCACGCGCTGCTGGTCCGGCGGCAAGGTAGCCACGAGTTCGTTCAGTTCGGCAGCCAGTTCGTCGCGTGCCACGTAATCCATCGGGTCGTCTTCCGACAACTCCTGTGGCCTGAACACGGATACGTCTTCGACTGCGATCTCCCGGCTGCCGGTTCGCCCGCGGCGGTTGATGACGTTGGCCGCGATGCGAAAGAGCCAGGCGCCAAATGGAAGACCGCGCCACTCGTACTTGGGAAGCGCGGCGAGCGCCTGCTGAAACGTCTGCGCGGTGACATCCTCGGCGTCGTGGTGCGTCCCGACTCGGCGGTAGGCGTACCGGTAGACCCGGTCGACATACAGCTCGTAGAGCGCCCCGAACTCCTTGGGATCCCGCTTCGCCGCGGCGACCAACTCGCCTTCATCGACCGTTCCGTCGAGTCGAACCGCCGCTGCGTCCGTCGCACGTTTCAGCACTGCCCAACGCCCCTTCCGCGTGGGAAAAGTCGAAGACTGCGACCAAGGTTACGGAAACTTGTGCCTGGTTCGTTCACCCCATGACCGACCAGCACCCTGTCCCGTCCCAATAGGCTGCACACGAGCGCCTCTGCGCTCAGTCGGGACGATCCTACCGGGCAAACCTGAGGCGAACCTGAAAACAGGACCGGTGTCCTGAAATATTGTGTTGGCGCACCGGGACTAGGAGGGCTCGCCGGCCGTTTCTTCTTCGCCGCCAGCGAACCAGGCAGCAACGGTCGCCAGGCCGCCAGACCAGATCGAGGCCACGATTGCCGCCACGATCACGAACGCTTCACTGTCGACCAGGTCGCGCAGGACG
>DATGQR010000378.1:0-2077 GCA_035304105.1 Thermomicrobiales bacterium
CAGTTGCGGCCCTATGTCATGCCCGCCGGCGCGACGGTCGAGATCGACTTCGACCACCAGTCGCGCGCCGACAGCTGCGGCTATCTGCCGGGCGTCGAGCGAACCGGGGAGCGCACGATCGCGATCCGGCCGGCCGACGGCCACGAGTTCGGCCGCTTCTGGCGCGCGATCCTGGCGGCCGGCGCGCAGATGGGGATGTAACCCGGGCGAAGCCGCCCGACAGAAGAGGCTCGCCCGGCGCTTCAAGCGTGACCGGGCGATTAGACACCGACCGAGGGGAATGGGACTCCACCGATGAAGCTATTCATGGCCGGCTGGGCTACCGAGACGAATACTTTTTCGCCGATGCCGACCTTCGACAAGAGCTTTCAGCGGCGCACGCTCGATGACATGCGCCCGGAGGGATTCAGCCTCGACAACATCGCCGGGGCGCCCCCGCCGGTGATCTGGGAGGCGATGGCTCGCGAGCGCGGCTGGGAAGTGGCCCAGCATCCCGTCTACTACTTCGCCCAGCCAGCCGGGCTCGTCGTGCGGGCCGCCTACGAGCGCCACCGCGACGACATCCTGGCCAGCCTGCAGGCCGCCATGCCAGTCGACGCCGTGCTGCTCCAACTACACGGTGGCAGCGTCGCCGACGGCTACGACGACCCCGAGGGCGACATCATCACCCGCGTCCGCGAGATCGTCGGGCCGGACGTGCCGATCGGCGTCGAGCTGGACCCGCACACCAACTTCGGCGCGGCGATGCTCAACGCCGATGTCCTCGAATTCTTCAAAGAGTACCCGCACATCGACGTGGCCGAGCGCGCGGTCGACCTGTTCCAGGTCATCGCCGATGCCGCCGAGCGCAAGACGAAGCCCACGATGGCGACCTTCGACTGCCGCATGGTCAGCATCTTTCAGACCCCGCGCCAGCCGCTGCGCGGCTTCATCGACGGCTACAGCTCGCTTGAGGGCCGCGACGGCGTCCTGACAATCTCCATCTGCCAGGGCTTCCCCTACGCCGACCTGCCGATCGGTGGCGCGCACGTCGTCGTCGTGACCGACAACGACCCCGAGGGCGCAGCCCGGCTGGCCCGCAAGCTCGGCCAGGAGCTGTTTGCCATCCGCGAGGCGATGCAGCCGGAATACCTGAGCATCGACGAGGCGCTCGATCAGGCGGAGGCCCACGACGGCCACCCGGTCGTCATCGCCGACTACGCCGACAACGCTGGCGGCGGCGCGCCCAGCGACTCGACCTTCATCCTGGAGCGCATGCTGGAGCGCGGCATCGAGAACGCCGCCTTCGGGATGATCTGGGACCCGATCGCGCTGGACGTGGCGAGGGAGGCGGGCGTCGGCGCGAACCTGAGCCTGCGTATCGGCGGCAAGATGGGCCCGACCTCAGGGCGGCCGCTGGATCTGGACGTCGAAGTCATCGCCGTCGTGCCAGACGCCCGTGCCGTCGACGCCCGCCTGGGCCGCGAGATCCAACTGGGCGATGTGGTCGGGTTGCGCTGCCGGGGCATCGACATCATCCTGAACAACGACCGCCAGCAGGTGCTGAGCGCCGACCCGTTCACGCTCTGCGGCGTTGACCCGGCCGAGCGCGATATCGTCGTCGTCAAGTCCAGCCAGCACTTCTACGCCGCCTACAGCCAGATCGCGTCGAAGATCCTGTACGCCTATTCGGACGGCGCGCTCAACCCGATCCTCCGCGACATCCCCTACCAGCGCCTGCCGAAGGAGCGCTTCTGGCCGTGGAATCCGGATCCGTTCGCCGGGCCGTAGCGGCGTTGCCCGGTGGGTGAGCAACAGATACCTCACGCACGCTGCGTCCCGCTCGATGAGTTCGAGCGCTTGAAGGCTCGTACCAGCGACGAGCAGTTCCAGAGCCTCCATGAGGACCTCAAGGTCTTGCCGCGCGGGCTCTTCGAGTTCCCGGAATACTGACGGACGCGCCCTCTAGGGGATTCGAGCAGCCTTGCGAACCACGAACACGCGCACCCACGATCGGGGTCAACACGCACCACCAACTACGCCCCGCCTCGCCGGCTAGAGCGGACTGCTGATATGCGCGTGGATTGATCCGCACTCG
>DATGQR010000379.1:0-11335 GCA_035304105.1 Thermomicrobiales bacterium
TACCGATCGTGCTGGTGCTCCTCTGATGAACATCCTGATCGCGGTTGACGGCTCGCACTTCTCCCACCGAGCTGCTCGTTTCGGCGCGCTGCTGGCCGAAGCGCTCGATGCCGAGTGCCGGTTGCTGGGCGTGGCCGAATCGCGCCAGGACGAGCAAGAGCTGGCCGACTTGCTGGCCGAGCTGAGCCCCGCGCTGGGTCTGGACCCGGAGCCGGGAACCGTCGTGCGCACCGGCAAGCCTGTCGAGCAAATCCTTGCCGAGATCCAGGCATATGGAGCGGACCTGCTGGTGGTCGGCGCACGGGGCCGCGGGATGGTCGGCCGCTGGTTCCTGGGCAACACCGCCTACCAGCTGGTCGAGCGGGCGACGGTACCGGTCGTCATCGTGCGGCGTAGCCGGCCCCAGATTCGCAAGATCCTGGTCTGCACGGCGGGCGGGCCGAGTGGCCGGCACAACGTCGAGTACGCGGCGATGATCGCGGCCCGCACTGGCGCGGAACTGACGATCCTGCATGTCATGTCGCAGATCGCGCTCCAACCTGGCCTGCATGGCGTGCCGATGGAGGCCGACGCCAGCTGGCATATCGAGCATGGCACCCCGGAGGGCGAGCATCTGCGCGAGTTGCTGGCAATCGCGCAGCGCGCTGGCGCGAGCGCGACGGCAGAGATTCGCCACGGCCTGGTGGTCGATGAGATCTGCGACGAGGCGCGCTCCGTGGATTACGACCTCGTCGCGATTGGCGCGCATCGCGGCAAGGGCTTCATGCGCTTCCTGATCGACGATCTGACGGCCGACATTATCGGCCGCCTCAATCGCCCGATCCTGATCGTGCGGTGATAGGCTGGCGGCTTTCCGCTCGCTAGTTGGTCGCGCGCCAGGAGAGACCTGATGCGGCGTCGATGTTGTCGGCACTGAAGAGCTTCTCGGGCTCGGAGGCGACATAGCGCCCGTCCGGACCCAGTTCGACGTCGACCACCCAGACCTCGAAGTTCACGCCGACCGCGCGGATGAAAGCGATCTGGTCTCCGCGCGGCGACCAGACCGGCTCGACCGCCGAGCCAACGTTCGTGAGCTGGTAGGGCTCACCGCCATCGACTGGGACGATCCAGACGTCATTGCTCTCGCCGCTCCGCTGGATATAGGCGATGTGCTCGCCATCCGGCGACCAGTCGGGATCGTAGGCGCCTTCGGTGCCGGCGACCAGCGGTTTCCAGGTGCCGGCTTCGAGATCGAGCGTCCAGACCTCGTGATAGCGCACGCCTCCGTCCTCCTGGCGCACTGAGAAGGCCAGCTGCGTGGCATCCGGCGAGTAGACCGGGCCGGACTGGCTGAGCGCGATCGACTGCGACGCCGGCAGCGGGTATGGCGGCGCTTCGACGCCGAACTCGGCGATCCAGATGTAGAGATTGCGCGAGAAGATATCCAGGCCGCCCTTGTCGGAGATATAGACCAGCTCCTCGCCGGCCGGCGACCAGTCCGGCTCCTTACCCCAGGCGGCCAGGTAGACGTGATCTTCGGTGAAATGCTCGACGCCGGAGTCATGGTTGGTCAGCACGACCAGCGGGTCCCCGTCGCGCTCGGCAATAACGATCTCCGAGAAGTCGCCGTGGTTCTGGACATAGGCGAAGCGGTCGCCAGCCGGGGACCAGGTCGGCGACTCGGCGTGGACACCCTCGGTGAGCTGCTCGATGTCGCCGTCTTGCCAGCGCATCACGTTGTGATCGGCCACGAATAGGATCTCACCACTCGACTCGCGGGCCTGGCCGGTCCGCTGGAAGTCCTCGGCCTGGCCGCAGGCGCTGAACCCAACGCCGGCGAGCAGCACCAGCGCGACGAGCATGGCGCGCGGCGCGCGGATCAGGCGAGTGTTTCGGCCTCTGGCGAACATGGCGTCTCCGTATATCCCAAACGCTCGAGTGTCTCGCGCGCAATCCGGGCCTCGTCCCAGGGGCGCGCCTCAGCGCCGTAGAGTATCGATTGCTCGTGGCCTTTGCCGGCCAGCACGACGACGTCTCCCGGCCCGGCTCGGCCCAGGATACGCTCGATGGCGACGGCACGATCCTCCAGGCGGTCGAAGTCTACACCTTCGACGGCGCCGCTCATCAGCGCCCCCTCGGCGATCATCGCGATGATCTCCTCCGCCGGCTCGAAGCGCGGATCCTCGCTGGTGAAAATCGCGTAGTCGGCACAACGTGCCGCGACCGCGCCCATCTCGGCGCGCTTCTCAACGTCTCGCTCGCCCGCCGAGCCGAACAATGTCAGCACTTTGCCGCTGGACGCCTCCCGTGCGGCGTCGAGCACCAATTTGAGTGCCGGGGCGGTGTGGGCGTAGTCGACGATGACCTGAAACGGCTGGCCGGCCCGGATCGACTGCATGCGCCCCGGCACGCCCGGGAAGTCTTCAAGAGCGGCAGCGATACGCTCGACCGGGATACCGAGCGCGTGCGCCGCCGCGCTCGCCGCCAGGGCGTTCGAGATGTTCCAACGGCCGATCTGCGGCAAATGGGCCAGCGCCACTTGCTCGCCACAACGCAGCTTGAAGCGGTAGCCGCCTTCGAGCGGCTCGATCTCGCTTGCCGCGACATCACACTGGGCGTCGCTCTCGATGCCGTAGGTCAGGAGCTGGCAGTCACCTGCACGATCGATGACGGCCAGCGCGCCGGGGTCGTCGCGATTGAGGATCGCCACGCCGAGCTTGCCGTGGCTTCGCGCTGCGGCGACCTCGTCGAACAGGCGCGCTTTGGCCGCCCGGTAGCGCTCGACCGTGCCGTGGAAATCCAGGTGCTCGTGGGTGATGTTGGTGATGATCCCGACATCGAAGCGGCAGCCCTCGACGCGGTGCGTCTCCAGGCCGTGGGAGGACGTTTCGAGGATCGCCACGTCGACGCCAGCGTCGCGCATCTCGGCCAGCAGGCGCTGCGTCTCCAGCGACTCCGGGGTCGTCTGGCGACCCGGCGAGCGCACCGGCCCGTCGCCCACCCGGACCGCGACCGTCCCGATCAGTCCGGTCGTTAGCCCGGCACGGCGCAGCAGATGATCGAGCATGAAGCTCGTGGTGGTCTTGCCGTCGGTGCCGGTGATCCCGACAAGCATCAGGCCGGCGCTGGGCTCGTCGTAGAACGTCCTGGCGACGCACGCGAGCGCCGCCCGCGAATCCGGGACGGTCACCACCGCCTGGTATCCCGCCACGCTATCAGCATCCAAATCGCGGTCGACCAGGCAAGCGACGGCGCCGCGCTCGCGGGCCTGGGGAAGGTAGTCGTGGCCGTCGGCGTAGCCGCCACGCAGCGCGACGAACAGGCCGCCGGGCTCGACGGTGCGGCTATCGAAGGTGATCGAGCGAATCGGGATCGATGCGTCCCCGTGGACGCGCGCGCCGTCGAGCGAAGCGATGATGTCGCGCAGCGGCTTGCCCTCGGAGCTCATCGGCTGGTCGGCCCGTCCACTTCCCCTCGATAACCAATCACGTGAATCAGAACGAGTTTCGGACGCCCTTCGTTACGCCGCGCGTGACCAGCGTTGCCCGAATTAGAACAGCCCGAGGAGGGTATCGTCGCCGTCCAGCAGGCGCGCATGGGCCAGCGCCTCTTCAGCTGCCTGGGCGATCTCGCCAGTGGTGGTATCGCGCATCTCTTCCAGGAAGCGGCGCACCTGCTCGCCCCCAACTTCGCCCAGCGCCGAGATCGCGGCAACCTGCAGCGCGGGATCGTCTTCATCCTCGGCCGCGTCGAAGAGGAAGGCCACGACGCGCGTGTCTTCGACGTAGGGCGCAGCCCGGGCGGCCTCGATACGCAGCTCCGAATCGCCGCCGCGCAGCGCATCGATGATGCGTGACGCCCACTCGCGACCACCGTAGCGCCCCATGGCCTGCACGGCGGCCAGTCGCTCGGCATCGTCGCCCTCGTCGAAGGCGCGCTCGACGGCAGGCCCCAGCGACGCCGGCCGCAAGTAGGCTACCGCCGCCATGGCGCTGGATCGCACGTCAACGCGAGGGTCGTTGTCAGCGACGTCGAGGAGCGCTCGCTCGAGCGACTCGCGCTGGGCGCTGGAGAGTTGGTCTTCGCTCGCCAGCCGGGCGTAGCGGCCTAGTGCATTGATCACGGCGACGCGGGCCTGCTGCGTGTCCTCACGCGCCAGCAGGCGGAGCAGCTCGTCGAGCAGCGTCGAGGATTCGGATTCCCAGAGCGCATCGGCTGCGAGCGTGCGGATATCAGGATCCTCGTCGGAGAGCGCGACCACCAGGGCGCGCTCGAAGTTGTAGCGCAGTTCCTCCGAGCCCAGCGAAGCCATCAGCGAGACGCAGCGGTAGCGCGTCTCACGCGCCAACCCGGACCAGGCCTGACGGAGAGCGCGAGCGTCAGCGCGCGAGAGATCGCTCAGCGGTTGGACCGTGGCCGCCGCGGCGCCGTCGCGATCGAGCGCGCGCAGCGCCTCCTGGAATGACTCCGACGGCCCCTCGTTACGATTCCGGCGCGACATAGATGAAGACGTCTTCTTCGGAATCATCGGCGATGAACTCCGGATAGCTGCCGCCGCTCAGGATGTCACGCAGGAACGGCTCCGAGATCGGGCGCTCGATGTTCGCGGCGGCGAGGATGTCGACGATGTGAGCGCGGTACTGCACCTTGCCATCGACCTCTTCGCGCGTGCCGACCCGCTCGAACGTGGCGGCGACGACCTTCTCCGGGTGACGCCGCACCTCTTCGGGGAGCGGCTCAACATCTCCCAGGCGCTCGAAGTGATTGTCGTCGACCAGCATATCGTCCTGGGTCGCGCAGAAGTAGGTCGTCGTCTGGAACACGAACTTGTTGCGCCGCTCGTTGAACTGCAGCAGCTTGCGGTCCTGGCGCGAGATCTGGAAGTACTCGATGATGAAGTGGGTCTCGCGATCGCGAACGGCCTCGATCGTCAGGACCGCGCCGGGCACCAGGTTCGCCGCGAAGAACTCCTCAAAGCCGATCAGATAGCCGCCGCGCGTGCTGGTCGGGTAACGCAACTCGACCTCGAAGGTCTCGAAGGTCTGCGGCGACTCGAAGGTCAGCCGCGTGGCGCGCTGATCGTTGAAGGCGGGGCGCGGCATGATCGAAGCGAAGTTCGCGTTGTAGGGCAGCACGCCGTGGTAGTGCTCGTAGAAGGTCAGCACATGCTCGACCAGGCCCGGCTCCAGCTCGGTGTCCGGCGTGCGGTAGTCCAGCAAGAAGCGGTAATCCTGGCCGATCTCGGCCGCGCTGAGCTTCTCCGAGGTCACCACCTTCGTCCCGGCGGGCAACCAGAGCGCCTGGCGAGCCGTGCCGACGAATTCGAACAGGCTTGTCTCGCGCGACATGCGGTAGTTGAGGCCGAAGCGCAGCAGTTCGAATTCCTCCGAGCCCGGCGTCAGATCGTCGTGCAGCACGCGCATCAGCGCGTAATCGGAGACGGGCTCGGATTCCGCGGCCAGGATTTCCTGGATGCGGTTCAGATCGTCCTTGGAGAGCGTCGGGACATTGCTCTCGTGCATCCAGGCGTCGCCCCAGCGCACCACGCCCGGCTCGTCGCGCAGCGTCCGCTCGATCGCCTCTGCCAGCTCCTCGTCGGTCGCGCTCGCCACGTCGATCACTTCGAGCGTCGTCTCTGGCGCAACGGGCGCCTCTTCCGGCTCCGACTCAACAGCAGGCTCTTCGGCGACGACGGTCTCGGGCTCCTCGCCCAGCAGCTCTTCCTCTTCTTCGAGTTCCGTGACCGTGATCTCATCCTCCGGCCGCGCCTCAACGTCGAGCACCTCAGGCGCTTCGTCGGCCGTGTCCGGCGCTTCTGCCTCGACCACGGCGCCGGTCATCATCAGCTCACCGGTCGGCTGGCCGGCCTCGCGCAGCGCGGCGGCGACGGCGGCCTGCCAGGAGTCCGGCGGGAACTCAATGGCCGGTCCACGCGCGTCTTCGTCCTCTTCGACCACGCTGGACGGCGCGACTTCGCGTGGCGGGGTCGGCCGTTCGCGCGGCGGCTCCGGCGTCGTGAAGCGCTCGGGGAGCGAGTGATCCGAATCATCGACCACTTCGACCACCGGCGGCGTGCCGCTACGCGTGGTGACGTAGACGATCGCGCCGTCAACTTCCTCGCGCGCCCAAACGTGGCTGTTCGCATCGAGCACAGCCTGCACGTCGTCAGCGCTCACCTCGTTACCCATCATGGCCAGCGCTTCGACCAGGCTGGCCACGTCGAAGCGGATAGGGGCTCGCTCGGCGAAGAACGCGCCGCGCCCGCGATACAACCCGAAGACCTGCTCGGCAAGTTGGACCTCGGCTTCACTGCCCTGGAACTCGACCCCGGTGCTCTGGGTGGTGGGATTCGACATGGTTCGATCTCGCTCGTTTCCACTCAACAAACAGGTATCAGGCCAAATCTGGGTCAGCCGGCGCGCACCGGCCGCGTGTCAGGCATACGCGAGGCGCGCCGCGACGCCGCTAGCTGGCGGCTTTCCGCAACGCGTTGATGAGTTCCCGCACGGGAACGGGATGCTTGCTTTTCGTGAGGATGTCCAGCAACAGCTTACGATCATCGTCGGAGATCATTATGTCCGGATGTCCTTCCGCTCCGCCTGCAATCGAAAATTCTACAATACCGCGCTGTAGGGATCTGCCGTGCTGACGCGCTCGAAGGCGAGCGAGGTGACGCCCAGCAGGCTCGACTCATTGCCGAGCTGCGTCGTCGAGATCGTCAAGCGCCGCAGCGCCGACTCCAGGGAGTGCTGGCGCACGCGCGCTCGTACCGCGCCGATGAAGGGCGCCCCGGCGCGAGCGGCATAGCCGCCGAGCACGATCATATCGCCGCTCAGGGCCGTCACCATGCTGGCAATCGCCATGCCGATCATCTGGGTCGCTTCGGCGGCGACGGCTGCCACGGCTGGGTCGTCCGGATTATTGAAGACGTCCTCGATCGACAACGCCGCCCGGCCGCCCTGCGCAGCCATCGCCCCACGGGCGCGCTCCAGGATTGCCGGTTCGGAGACGTAGGCTTCCAGGTGTCCCGGCTTGCCGCATGAGCAGCGCGGCCCGGTGGCGCTGACGGGGATATGCCCGAACTCCCCGGCGGTCATCCCGGCGCCGTGCAGGAGCTTGCCTTCCAGGATGATGCCGCCGCCGACGCCAATACCGAACTGCATGAAGATCAGCGCCCGCGCACCGCGCCCCGCGCCGTAGCGGTATTCCCCGACCGCGGCCGCGCGGGCGTCGTTCTCCAGGAACACGGGCAGGCCCAGCCGCTCCTCGAGCAGCCCGGCCAGCGGGTAGGACTCGAAGCCAGAAGTGCGCGGTCCCTCGATCGTCACGCCGCGCTGTGGATCGACCGGCCCGCCGAACGCGACGCCGGCTGTGAGCAGCCGGGAGCGATCGACGCGCGGGCGATCCATGAGCTGCTCGATGAGCCTGAAGGTCTGTTCGAGGGTCGCTTGAGCGCTCGCTGGCACGCCGATGCTGCGCACGCTCTCGAGCACGCGCGCTTGCTGGTCGACGATGGCGGCGCGAATCCCGCGGCTGCCGATTTCGACGCCGAGGGCATAGCTGTCGACATGCACGGTACTGATCAGTCCACCCAGGTTCCGGCTGATACGAAAGGTGGCGAGCGGACCGGGCGATACGTCGCGACGGGCTCCGCTCGAAACGTCGAGATCTTAGCACTTCTTTACGCATCGTGCGTATTGCCTGTCCGGAAGCTGACTAATCGGTCATCTACCGGACATTGAAAGCCCCCGAGGCCTTTGCTACAATGCAGGTCAATGAATTCCCCGATAGCTCAATGGTAGAGCGACGGACTGTTAATCCGCAGGTTGGAGGTTCGAGTCCTCCTCGGGGAGCCGTCAGGGCCGCGTGGCCCTGGTTGTGACTGATGGGGTTGCAGTTCCGACGCGAAGACAGCTAAACCTCGGCCCACCCCCCTCCTGTTCCTCTCCTGTTCGGCGCTTCCTCCAGATAGAAGTGTTCCCGTCCTGGCAGAGACGATAAAGGGCGATCCAGGCGCACTCCCTCATTGCCGGATGAGTCGCCAGGGTTGAAGGGTTCTCGAGAGCCGCTGACTCGTTCGCGCCGGCAACCATGCAACGCCAGGGCCCTGGAGGAAGGCCAATGAATATCTACGTCGGAAATCTCAGCTACAGGACCAGCGAGGCCGCCCTGCGCGAGCATTTCGCTGCCTATGGTGAGGTTGCTTCGGCACGCGTCATCACTGATCGCGAAACCGGCCGCTCGCGCGGCTTCGGCTTCGTCGAAATGCCGAACGATGACGAGGGACGCGCCGCGATCGCCGCGCTCGACGGCGTCGAGCTTGAGGGTCGCGCGCTCAACATCAACGAGGCTCGCCCGCGCGAGCCGCGAGACAATCGCGCCCCGCGCCGCTACTAGGCGCGCGCGCAACCAAATCGCATATCCAAACGGCCTCCGGCACCTGCCGGGGGCCGTTTTGCGTGGACTGGTGCTAGACTCGCTCGACGGATTCGCTCGCGCCGATGGAGCTGATATATGCGTACTTTGACCGCCCGTGAACTCGTCGAACTCGTACCGATGCGCGATGCGGTCGAGCTGATGAAAGCGGTCTTCGAACGCGCCAGCGCCGGTGAGACGCTCAGCCCGCTCCGCACGCCGATCGACATGCCCGACGGTTCCGGCGTCACGCTCTACATGCCGGCCTACGTGCCCCAAACCACGCTCGCGCCGGCCGCCACCGGGGCCAAGATCGTGTCTGTCTTCACCGGCAACCCGGAGCGCGGCCTGCCGACGATCAACGCCATCGTCATCATGATCGACCCGGCCACCGGCGTGCCGCTCGGAATCATCGAAGGCGGTTCGCTCACCGCGCTGCGCACCGGCGCGGTATCCGGCGCGGCGACTGACCTGCTGGCGCGCCGGGATTCACGCGTGCTCACCGTCATCGGCGCCGGAGCCCAGGGCGTCACCCAGGCGGCGGCCGTCGCCGCCGTGCGCGATATCGAGGTGATCTATCCGGTGGACCTGAATCCGGAGTCGGTCGCCAGCTTCGCCGAGCGCCTGGCCGGCTGGGACGAGCAGGCCGCCGGGTTGGTCCAGACCGGCAAGAGCGCCAAGGAAGCCGTGCGCGCCGCCGACGTGATCTGCACGGCCACGACCTCCAAGCGTCCGGTGTTCGAGGACGAGTGGGTGCGGCCGGGGACGCACGTGAATGGCGTGGGGGCGTATACCCCGGAGATGCAGGAGATCCCGACCGGGCTGGTCCAGCGCGCCAGAATCGTCGTCGATCAGATCGAGGCGGCGTTGCACGAGGCCGGCGACCTGATCCAGCCCATCCAGCGCGGCGAGTTGGACCGCGAGAACGTCACCACCGAACTCGGCCACCTCGTCGCCGGCTCGGTGACCGGCCGCAGCGACGATGACGACATCACCTTCTTCAAGTCAGTCGGCAACGCCATTCAGGACATGATCGTCGGCGGGCTCGCCCTCCAGCGCGCCGAGGAGCGCGGCATCGGCGCCACCATCGAGCTGACCTAGCGGCATGTCCGGTTCGCTGAACCAGATTGCAGATCAACTGACCACAATCTGAAAGCCCGCCTGCCCACGTGCCTACGAATGTAGGGGTGGAGCCTGTCTCCACCCGGTGGCGGGCGCGACGTTCAATACCAGGTGGAGCCTGAGCTCCACCATTATGCTGATGTGATGCGGCTTAGTTGCTGACGGCGACCAGCGGGATGTGCGACCGCGGGACCTCGGACTCCGCCTCGCTGAAGCGCTTCTCGAAGTCTTCGGGATAGTTGCGCATCATGCCGAGCAGCGGCGCCGGCGCAACCTGCCCCAGGCCACACAGCGACAGCTCCATGACATGGTGGCCGGTGCGCTCGATCAGCTCCAGATCGGCGCGCGATCCGCGACCGTTGAGGATGCGGTCCACGATCTCGACCAGCGCCTTGTTGCCGAGCCGGCAGGGCGTGCATTTGCTGCACGACTCCCAGCGGTTGAAGTCCATCAGGTAGCGGCCGAACTCGACGGCATCCACCGATTCGTCGAAGACGACGAAGCCGCCGGAGCCGAGCATGCAGTCGTACTTCTGCAACGAATCGAAGTCGACCGGCACATCGAGCTGCTCGGGCAGGAGCGGCCCAGCCGACACGCCACCGGTCTGGACGCCTTTGAGCTTCTTGCCCTCAGCCATCCCGCCATAGGTCTCGAAGATTAGATCCTTGAGCGAGACACCCATCTCGACCTCGACGACGCCGAGCCGCGCCAGCGGGCCCTGCATCGAGACGAGCTTCGTGCCGGAGCTACGCTCGGTGCCCAGCGATGCGTACCACTCGCCGCCGTTGTTGATGATGTCCGCGATCGGCGCCAGTGTTTCGGTGTTGTTGAGCACGGTCGGGCGCCGCCACAGCCCCTCCTCGACGCTGCGCGGCGGCTTGGTGCGCGGCTGGCCGCGCTCGCCCATGACCGAGTACATCAGCGCCGAGCCTTCGCCGCAGATGTAGGCGCCGCCGCCGGTCGAGACCCGGATGTGGCAGGTGACGCCGCTGCCGAGAATGTTTTCGCCCAGCAGCCCCAGCCGGTAGGCCTCCTTGACGGCGTGGCGGAAGCGCTCAACGGCCAGCAGATGCTCGCCGCCGATGTAGTTGTAGCCGCGCTCAGCCCCGACGCCGTAGCAGCCGATCATGATGCCTTCGAGAATGCGGTGCGGATCGCTCTCGATCAGGCGCCGGTCCTTGTAGACGTTCGGCTCGCCTTCGTGCGAGTTGCAGGCCATGAACTTCGGCTCCGCCTGTGCGCGGCGGCCGCTCTCCCACTTGATGCCGGCCGGGAACCCGGCTCCGCCACGGCCGCGCACGCCGGAGGCCTTGACCTCATTGACCACTTCTTCAGGGGTCATGTCGAAGATCGCCTTGATCCAGGCCGAATACCCGCCGACGGCGATGTAATCGTCGATCGAGTACGGGTCGATGTAGGCCCAGTTCTTGGTCAGCAGGCGCGTCTGGTGGGTGAAGAACGGATGCTCCTCGATGGCCGGGAAATCGTCGGACTCGTCGAACGAGCCGATCAGGTGCGAGCGCAGCGGCTCGCCGGCCGCCAGCGCCGCCACCAGATCCGGCACGACGTCGGGGGTGATGTTGGCGTAGAGCGAGCGCGGGTGGTCGGGTCCGCTGACGACGATGGAGGGATCGGCCCACGACCAGCCACCGCTCCCGACGATCCGCAGCGTGGCGTCAAGGTCGCCGCCCTCAATGCGGAAGCGCAGGTGCTCGTAGGTGTCGAGGGCGCCTTTGGCTTTGCTGTCCTCGCTGACACACACGGAGATCGTCCAGCCCTCGCCGCTGTGGAGCTTCTCGAAGGCGGCGCGGACCCGTTC
>DATGQR010000380.1:0-9316 GCA_035304105.1 Thermomicrobiales bacterium
GCGACCCCAGCGGCGGCGGATGGCGAACTCGAACTCGTGGCTGTAGTGCGGGTGCTCGCCAGGCATTACCCAGCTGCCCTGGTCGAGCACGGTCACGCGCACTCTGGCATCGCTCAGCCGCTTGGCGATGGCCGCGCCAGCCATGCCCGCGCCGACGATCAGGACCTCAGTGCGTGGCGCGCTCATCGTCCCTCTCCAATCACCTGGCTCAGGTCGACCCGGCGTACCTCGTCGGTCGGGATGTAGCGCCCAACTGGACGGCGCGGCATCTGCAGCGGGTCGCCCGCGTCCCAGGGCGCGATGACGTGGGCGTAGCCCTTGGGCAGCGGTGCGCCGTTGTAGCCGGGCGCCAGGTCGCGCTGGATCGCCGCGGTCACCTCCGGCCGCGAGTAGTAGCCGAAGACGGCCAGCGCCCAGAGCGCCTGGAATTGCTCCGGCTCGTCCGCTTCGAGTTCGCGGAGCGCCGCGGTCATGTCCGGCCGGCCGTCGAGGTGGGCGAGGATCTGCCGCAGGCCGGCCCGGTCGATGCCGGGGTAGGGCGGCGCCGGATCTTCCGGCGGCAGCTGGGCCAGGATGAAGGCGTCGATCATGTCGGTCTCGGACGGCAGGGGAAAGCTCCCCGTGGGCGGCAGCAGGGCGTCCAGCGCGGCGCCCAGCGCGGCCCGCTCGCGTGGGGAGAGTTCACCAGTGGCTGACTGGCTCATCGCGGCTCCGATTCGTCTGGCTGCGTGAAACGGCTGCGACAGTATAGCGACTTGGGCGGGGATCTGGGTCCGGTAGTCAAATGGCTGCCAGAAAACAGTACGGACGAATGATGGGAGCTATGTCGTAAGCGGGTATTCTCCGGGGGTGCGGCGCGCCCGTCAATGTTTGGCACTGCGGCGCGTCACTGCAACCTGCCGTAGGACGGAGCGCTCCGTGGCACGACAAGCTCGCCTCCCGTGTGAGCCAGGGAGCACCAGTGAAATTGGATCGACGGACACGCCCGCGAGCGGAGCCGGGACGCGTTGGCATGGCGCTGGCCGGATGGCGGAGCCCCGCGAGCTACATCGCCACCGCATCCAGAACGCGTTCGTGCTCGACACGATCAGGATGCTTTACGTCGGCGCGGCGCTGCTCTTCTTCATCGACACGATCTACACCGGCATGACGACGAGCGGCATCCAGCGGCTCATCAACATCCCCTTGGGCCTGCTCGTCACGGCGTTCTTCTTCGCGCTGTACCGCATGATCGTGGTCGGGCGCATCACGCCTCCCTGGGCCAACCGGCTCGGCGCGCTCACGATGGTCCTGGCAATCTCGAACATCCTGATCCAGCAAATCGTGATGCCGGATGCGCCCAGCATGCTCATGGTCATGGGCTTCACGCTGGTCGCCATCAGTTCGGGCATCGTCTTTCTGGAGCGTGCCTGGGTGGTGGGCACGCTGGCCGTCATCATTGGGGGCTGGTCCGTGGTGCAAGCGCTGAGCGGGCACTCCGTTCCCTGGAACCACTACGGCTACATCTACACCATGGTGGCGCTATTCACCCTGTTCAACTACTCCGGGCGCAAGCTCGCTGTCTCCGCCATGGTCGATGCGCAGTATGAAAACGAGCTACAGCGCAGCCATCTGGCCGAGGCGCTCGAGCGCGCGCATCGCTCCGAAGCGCAGCTGCGCGCCGAGCGAGACTTCGCCGACCAGATCGTCGAGTCGGTCGGCCAGGGCCTGGCGCTGCTCGACGCCGATGGCCGCATCGAGTTCATGAATCCTGCCGCCGAGCGCATCATCCAGGTGCCCGCGGTGCTGCTGGTCGGCCAGAAGGTCAGCGATGTCTTTGCCCCCGACGGCGAGCTGGCGAGCGCCCTGGTCGAGCAGGTCTCCGAGAGTGCCCACGAATTGACCATTTCTACCGAGGACGGCGGGAAACGCAACGTGCTCGTCTCCACGACGCCGCGCCCCGGCGGCGGCAGTATCGTCACGCTGACTGACCTGACGATCCGCAAGCAGTTCGAGTCCGAGCTGGCGCGCCTGGCGCATTACGACGCCTTGACCGGCCTTCCGAACCGACCGCTGTTCCGCGACCGCCTGCGCCAGGCCATTGACCGCCTGGAGCGGCACGACGGACACATGGCCGTGATGTTCCTCGACCTCGATCGCTTCAAGGAGATCAACGACACGATGGGGCACGCCGTCGGCGATCAGGTGCTGGTCGAGGTCGCCCGGCGCATCGAGCGCGCCATGCGCTCCCATGACACCGCGGCGCGCTTCGGCGGCGATGAGTTCGTCGCGCTGCTGACCGACCTGGATGGCGTCGACGAGGCACTGCATATCGCCGACCGCCTGGCCGAGCGTATCGTGGCGCCCATGCGGCTCGACGGTCACGAGCACACCGTTGAGGTGAGCATCGGCATCGCCATCAGCCATTCGCCTGACGCGGATCCAGAGACGCTGATCCAGCACGCCGACATCGCGATGTACAACGCCAAGCGCCGGCGTGACGTCAGCCGCGTGCTGTATACGCCGGAGATGCAGGCAGGCTGGCCGAAGCTGGCGGCGCCCGAAGCGGACTCCTGGCACGCCATCACGAGCTGGTAACCCCCAACCACGCGTTGCCTTCGTATCCTCACGCGCCAACGTCCGGCAAAACCTTCTTGATGTGTATCTCCGCCGGGTGACGGTATATATGGCTCTCCCGCAGGCACACCGCTATGGTGTGACTAGATACCCGCTTCCAGGAGTCTCGAAACGACCAACTAACAAGGAACTAACCAGCTATGAGAATCGTCGAACAACGCCCCGTCATCCGGTCGACGGCTCGCGCCAGAGTGGTGGCGCGTCGAATGCCCGGCACCTACTGGGATGAGCTCGAAGAACGCGACGAAGCGCGCGACTTCCTCCTGATGGCGATCGGCGGCGTGCTGATCCCCCTCCTGCTCACCACCTTCGTCTACTTCATCATCTTCTAGCCCCACCCGGCAGACCAACGCCCGCCTGCAGTGCGCCGCGGGCGGGATTGCTCCATGACTCAGCTGACGTGGATGCGGCTATTCGCGCGCGTCCTCCTGATGGGCGCGCAACGCGCTCCAGATGCGCTCGGCCGTCATCGGCAGATCGCGCAGGCGGATGCCGGTGGCGTCGTGGATGGCATTGGCGATGGCGGCCGCTCCGGGGATGACCGGCGGCTCGGCGATGCCCTTCGCGCCGTAGGGGCCGTGCGGGGCCGGGTATTCGAAGATCTGCGGCGTGACCTCAGGCAGCTGCGTTGCTTTCGGCAGCGCGTAGTCCATGTATGAGGCCGTGAGCGGCTGGCCGCTGGCGTCGTAGCGCAGCGCCTCGTAGAGTGCCCAGCCGATGCCCTGCGCCACGCCGCCGAAGATCTGGCCCTCCACCTCGGCCGGGTTGATTGCCCTGCCGGCGTCGTGGAGCGCGGCATAGCCGGTGATCGCGAGTTCCCCGGTGTCGGCGTCGACCCGCACCCGCGCGATGTGGACGGTCACACCCGGGGCGCGCTCGACGTTGGCGGCGTTGCCCTGGCCGTGGATCGGGGCGTGGCGCGCCGTCAGCCCGTGGGTCAGTTCGACGATCTGCTCCAGCGTCAACGCCCGTTCCGGCGAGCCGGCCACTCGCACCACGCCATCGACGATCTCCAGGTCATCCTGGGCGACCTCCATCTCCCCGGCAGCCAGCGCCAGGACCTGCTCCTGCGCGTCACGCGCCGCCAGGATCACGGCGTTGCCGAGGGTGTAGAGGATCTTGCTACCCGCCGTGCCGCCGGAGTGCGGGGCGACGTTGGAGGGGGCAGTCCTCACGCGCACCCGCTCGAGCGGCAGGCCGAACGTCTCAGCGGCGATCTGGGCCAGGGCGCTGTTCGTGCCGGTCAGGTCGACCGCGCCGATCGTGACCTGCAGGCTGCCGTCGCCGAGCAGCCGGGCGGTGGCCGAGGCTGGCTCGGTGCCGCCGCGCATCATGCCGATCGCCACGCCGACGCCCTCGCCCTCGCCCTTCGGCGCGGTCAGCAGCGGGTGGTCGCGGGCCGCCTCCAGGAGGCGGTGCAGCTCCTGCTCCGGCCAGGGCGTGTCGTCAGCCATCGGCTGGCCGGTGCGCGCCACGTTGCGCTGGCGCATCTCCAGCGGCGAAAGGCCGAGCTGTGCGGCCAGCTCGTCGACCAGCTGTTCCAGGACGAAGGCCATCATCGTCAGGCCGGGCGCGCGGTAGTCCGCCGCGCCGGGCCGGTTGGTGTAGACCTCGGTCGAGGTGATCGCCAGGTTCGGGGCCGGGTACCAGCTGCCGAAGAGCAGCCCGACCATCTTGTAGGGGGAGTACGAGTAGAAGCCCGTGTCGAAGACGATGTCCGCCTTGATCGCCGTGATCCGGCCGTCGGCGTCGGCGCCGAGTTCGACGTCGTAGCGCGAGCCTGGCGCATGAGTCGTGGCGATGAAGTCGTCGCCGCGGTCGAGCACCAGCTTCACTGGCCTCCCGGTGTGCAGCGCCAGCATCCCAACCAGCGGCTCGAAGAGCACGAATTTGGCCCCGAAGCCGCCGCCGACCGTCATCGGCTGGATGACGACGTCAGCCTCGTTCATGCCCAGCGCTGCCGCGACGAGCCGGCGCGCCGTGAATTGCGCCTGGGTCGGCGTGTAGATCGTCAGCGCCCCGAAGGGATCGGCCTCGGCGACGACCGCGCGCGGCTCCATATAGCTCTGGTAGAGGCTCTCCGAGGTGAATCGGCCAGAGACCCGCGCCGCCGCCTTCGCCAGCGCCGCGTCAGCGTCGCCGCGCGTATAGCGCGCCCGGCCGGAGACGTTATCCGACGTGCCCGATCGCAGTCGGGGCGCGTCGTCGCTCAGCGCCGCCTCGAGGTCGGCGACAGGTTCCAGCGGCTCGTAGTCCACCCATACCAGGTCGGCCGCCTCGCGGGCCGCTTCCGGCGTCTCGGCCAGGACGACGGCGATCTGCTGCCCGGCGTAGTTGACCGTCCGGTGGGCCAGCAGGAAGGACTCGCGCACCGTCTGATCATCGTTGCGGGCGAACGCGGGCAGGTCGTCGGCCGTCACGACGGCCGTTACCCCGGGCACCTCCAGCGCCGCCGATGTATCGATGTTGGTGATCCGGGCGCGCGCCTGGCTGCTGAGAATCAGCCGGGCGTGGAGCATGCCCGGCAGCGTGAGGTCCGCGGTATACCGTTCCCGTCCCGTAAGACGCGGGCCGGCGTCTAGCCGCCGGATACGCTTCCCGATCGCGCGATAGTCGCTCGTCACTTCCCGCCCCTTCCAATGCGTTGACCGCCTGGCTCGCGAGTATGGGCCGTGTGTGCCGTGTCAATCTAGCCACAGCGGGCGACGGGTTGCCGCCGGAGGGGTATCATCATGGCCATAGACATGCAGGCTCGGGTCGGGGGCATCGATGGACGGTCAGGTGAGGCTGGGCGTGCTCTGTCTCGGGAGCCGTCCGGCCGCGCGCATCGCTGAGATCGCAGCCTACGCGGAATGTGCCGGCTTCAGCCACTTCTGGATCCCCGACGAGCGCTTCTTCCGCGAGGTCTACAGCCTCTGCGCCGTCGCCGCCGCGGCCACCAGCCGGATCCAGGTCGGCCCCTGCGTCACCGACCCCTTCACCCGCCACCCGGCGCTGACCGCCATGGCGATCGCCACGCTGGACGAGATCAGCGGCGGCCGGGCGCTGCTCGGCCTGGGAGCCGGGATCTCGGGCTTCAGCGAACTCGGCATCCAGCACCGCCGCACGGCCAGGCGCGCGTCAGAGTCGATCCACCTGATTCGCCGCCTGCTGACCGGCGAACCGGTCGAGCTGCACGGCGACGTGCTGTCCTTCTCCGGCCAGCTCAATTTCAAGCCGCCGCGCGACCAGATCCCGACCTACCTGGCGGCCGGCGGGCCGATGATGCTGCGCGCTGGCGGCATGCTGGCCGACGGCGTGATCATCGAGGGCTGCGTCGCGCCGGGCACGCTGGAGCGCGCCTATGACGTCGTCGACCTGGGCGCCAGCTACGTGGGGCGCGACCCGAAAGCGATCGACATCGTCGCCCGCATCGACATCGCCGTGGACGACTCGCTCGACGCCGCCTATGACGCTCTGCGACCGCGCATCGCCCGCAAGTTCCTGCACTCCGGTCCCGGCTTCGTGACTTTCCTGGCGCGCGGCCTGACCGTTCCCGACGAACTGCGCGAGCTGGCGGCCAAAGCCGGCTACGGCTACACCTGGGACGCCGCGACGCTCGCCAGAGTCGGCGATGCCTTGCCGCGCAGCTTCATCGATGCCTTCGCCATCGCCGCCACGCCGGAGGGCCTCGGCGAGCGCCTCCACGAGCTGGTCGCGCGCGGCGCGAGCCAGATCCTGGTCAACCCGATCCCGACCCACGAAGACGCGGTCGAGCCCATAATCGACGCCGTCGCGGCCTGGCGCTCTCAGAGCTGACGCCGCTCACCGGGGCGCCGGCCATCTCGGGGCCGAGCCCCGCCAGCGGCCAGATGACCGTGAGATCTTCCACCGGCAGCAGCATCTCGCGGATGCGCTCGCGGTGGATGCGGCCGGCCCAGGTCTCATCGCCCCCCAGCGAGAAGCTGATCAGCAGCTCGTGCTCCTCGTGGGCCCAGGTCAGCCCGCCGCAGCGCTCGCCCCCTCGGCGTAGAAAGATGAACGGCCGCGTGACGTGGGTCACCGCCCAGGTCCGCGGGTCGAGGATGATGAAGCGGTGCAGGTTGGTCTGGCTGTCCGCCGAGCAGCTGCCCTCGTGGACGACGCCGAGCAGGCGCCCGTTGAAGGGGATGAGCGGCGTCGACCCGCGGTAACGGTCGAGGTTGGCCGGCGCGACACTCGACGCGACCACCCGACAGTCACCGCTGCCCGGATCCGGTTCGAGGACGATGGCCGTGGAGCCCGGGCGGAACAGATAGAGCCGCCCGTCGTGCACCAGCGGCATCCAATCCCTTTCAGTCACTCGCTCCTGTCCCTGGCGCAACGGGACCGCGTGCTCGATGCCCGTGGCCGCGCTGTTGAGCCTGCCAAGCACAACCTGACACTCTCCCGCGCCTGCCTCTCCTGGCGCGTGCGCGACGAACCACGACGCGCCGCGCCAACGGATGATGCGCGGGTCCTCAAGCCCGCCCGGCGACGAGTTCAGGTTCGGGGCCGGGGCGGCCTCCGTGGACGAGCGCGCCCGCAGGTCCCGGTCCAGCCTGGTCGCGAGGAAGGTACGAGCGCCGGCCTCTCCGGGTGAGCCGCTCGTCGGAGTGTCCACATCTCGACTGGCGGCGTGCCCCGCGAGCTGGTTGACGAGCAGGTAGCCGTCGCGCGAGCGCTGGAGCGAACCCGGGCCTCCCCCGGTGGTGGGAATCTCGACGCGCCCCGCCGTGGCGTGGTCGAAGAGCGGCGCGGCGTAGAAGACCGCGTTGCGGGCCGCCTGGGAGCGAAACGCTTCGGGGACCTCGCGCCGGTGCAGCAGCGCGTCGCAGGCGCGCGCGCCGCGCTCCAGTTTCCCGACGTAGTACGCGCTGATGCTGATCTCTTCGATCGGACCATACGTGTAGGCCAGCGTGTTGACGAAGAGCCGGTCGTGCACCGGGAACCCGAGGGCCAGGGCCTGCTCCGCCGCCAGGTAGGCGGTGTGGTATTCGCCGGCCTCCCGCGCACCGCGCGCCAGCTCGTAGAGCGGCTCTGCTCGCCCCGGGCGCTCGTTCCAGGCTTGCAGCAGCTCGCCCTGCGCGCTCTGGCGCTGGCCGAGGCGCTGGGCGCAGAGCGCGGCCCTGTATCGCGCGTACCAGCGCTCCTCGTCCCAACCACCGGATTCGATGCGCTGCTGGTAGACCTCGCGCGCTTCGGCATAGCGCCCGAGATCGAAGTACGTCTGCGCCAGGTAGAACTGGGTGCGCGTGTCGTCGGGGCGGGCCTCGTAGTCGCGCTGGAGCAGGCGCAGGTAGCGCTCCGCCTTCGTCGTCCCGCCCTCCCCTTCGGCCTCGGCGTTCCCGCCGTCGTCGAGGTGCTCGAACCACATCGACTCGAGCTTCTCGATGGCGGCGTTGCCGGCGGTCCAGTACTCATGCGCCGCGCCGACACAGCGCCAGTCGAGGTCCAGGCGCATCAGCGCCATGTTGTCGTAGACGAGGCTGTGGTGGATCCAGCGCACGCGGTAGCCGTCGGCGGTGAGCTGCCCGCGGTCGAACGCGTCGCTGACTCCCAGCACGAAATCGGCATCGAGCGTCAGGGCGTAGGAGCGAGACAGATCCCAGCCCAGTTCGGCGGCAAACGCGCATGCCTCGTGGAAGGCGCGCGTGCGGTTGTGGCCGAAGTCCTGCCACTCATGCCGGCAGATGCGGTGCGGCAGCTGCAGCTCGTCGAGGATGCGCGCCGTCACTTCCGGGGTGCCATCGGTCGAGCCGGTATCGCAGATGCAGGCGGCGTCGATGACCCGGCTCGCGTGGGTCAGGCAGCGCTCCATGACGTGTGCTTCATTCTTCACGATCATGCACAGGATGATCCCGCTCATGTCTATCCGTTCTGAGCTCATGCCCCTCTTGTCGTGTCCCGCCCACCGGCCGACAAGCGGGAGGGCCGGCTGATTGGCCAACCGGCCCTCCGTCGTGCGTTCGAATTTCTCTGGCCAGCGCTCAGTTTGTGGCGCCCGGCGTCATGCCCGTTAGATTACGACAAGACCTGTGTCGCGACGAACGAGAAGCCGTCCGGTCCACTATCGAACACGATAGTGGCCGATGCGCCCGATCCGCTATCGGGCGACGTGTTGATGCTGGTGACATTGGCGGTGCCAATGGGCGTCACATTCACTACGATCGCCTCATTTAGCGTGAACAAGCCCGGGTCGAAATTGATCGTGAACGAATTGCCTGCGGGAGTGACACTGAATCCCGAACCAGTTGTGTCACCACCTGAGACCATGTACGACCCGGCGACCTGCGGCGTCGCATCCTCACCGGCCGGTCCGGTTGGTCCCGTTGGTCCTGCGGGACCCTCTGGCCCTGTCGGTCCCGTTGGTCCTGCGGGACCCTCTGGCCCGGTTGGTCCCGTTGGTCCTGCGGGACCCTCTGCCCCGGTTGGTCCCGGCGGCCCTGCGGGGCCCTCTGGTCCTGTCGGTCCTGCGGGGCCCTCTGGTCCCGTCGGTCCTGCGGGACCCTCTGGCCCGGTTGGTCCCGTTGGTCCTGCGGGACCCTCTGGCCCTGTCGGTCCGGTTTCGCCGGTGGGCCCGGTTGGTCCAGTTGCTCCGGTCTCGCCGGTGGGCCCGGTTGGTCCAGTTGCTCCGGTCTCACCAGTCGGTCCGGTCGGTCCAGTCTCGCCAGTGGGCCCGGTCTCGCCTGTCGGACCGGTG
>DATGQR010000381.1:0-7723 GCA_035304105.1 Thermomicrobiales bacterium
ATGTTGGCTTCTTCAAGGTGATCCTGGAGGTCGTCTTCAAAGCGCTGGAGGAAATCGCTGCGGCCGGCGGTTTGGCGCTCGATGGCCCGCTCCAGCGCGAAATACTGTTGCGGATTCAGGTAGCGGAACGCCAGGTCCTCCAGCTCGGACCGGATCTGAGAGATCCCCAGCCGGTTGGCGAGCGGCGCGTAGATCTCCAGCGTCTCACGCGCCGAGCGAATCTGCTTCTCCTCGGGCATGTGCCCGAGCGTGCGCATGTTGTGCAGCCGGTCGGCCAGCTTGATCAAGACCACGCGCACATCGTCGACCATCGCCAGGAACATCTTGCGCAGGCTCTCCGCCTGGCGCTCCTTCTCGCGGTCGGCCTGGTGCGACGGGTCGCTGTCACTCGGCCAGGCGATCTTGCCCAGCTTGGTAACGCCCGAGACGAGCCGTGCGACGGACGGCCCGAACTCCTTCTCAACATCCTCGAGGGAGTGCTCGGTATCTTCGACGACATCATGGAGCAGCGCGGCGATCAACGTCTCCTGGTCGAGCTGCATGCGCGCCAGAATCATCGCCACTTCGAGTGGGTGGGTGATGAAGAGCTCTCCGGACCGTCGCCGATCGTCGCCGTGTGCCCGCTCGGCGAACTCGTAAGCACGCCGAATCGGCTCGATGGACATATCCGGTACTTCGGCCCGGATGATGTCCAGGAGCGATTCAAATGTGACCTCGTCGGTCGTATAGAGAGGTACGGGCACGGGCTCACTCATCTGTCGGTTGAAACCCTAAGCGAGCGGCCAGGGAACGGCCGCCGGTCGAACACCTCTTCAACGGAACGGAGCACTCCCTACACTATTATGCCAAATGACCACACGCCTCCGACGAGTATCATATCCGCGACGACAGCGAAGCCCGAAAGGACCGTGGACGCAGGTGACTGACATCGACCGTATGCTCCAGCCGGATGAGGCGCGCGACATCGTCCTCGCCCATACCAAACCACTCGGGAGCGAGCGCGTCCCGCTCCTTGAGGCCGGTGGCCGCGTGCTCGGCGAGCGGCTGATCGCTACCCAGAGCCTGCCGCCCTTCCGCGCCGCCACGATGGACGGCTTCGCGGTCGTCGCGGGCGACACCAGCCGCGAGCGTCGGATCATCGCCGGCGGGCTGGCAGGCAGCGTGCCGGACCAGCCGGTCGAACCGGGCGTGGCGGCGCGCATCATGACCGGCGCTCCGGTGCCCGAGGGCGCGGACGCCGTCGTGCCGATCGAGAACACCGAAATCAGCGGCGATGTCGTGACGATCGTCAAGCCCCCGGCAGCCCCAGGCGAGAATATCCGCCCTATTGGTTCGGACATGCTGGAGGGCGACGTCCTGATCGAGGCCGGCACGCGCCTCGGCCCGGCAGAGATCGGCCTGCTCGCAAGTCTGGGACATGCCGAGGTGACGGTCGGCAAACGCCCACGAGCCGCAGTCTTCTCAACCGGCGACGAGATCGTCGACCCGTCCGAGACCCCCGGCCCGGGCCAGATTCGCGATTCAAACCGCTTCACGCTCACTCATGCCGCGCAACTCGCCGGCGCCGAGGTCATCCTCACCCGCCGCATCCCCGACTCCAGCGACGAGCTGCGCGCAGCCTTCCAGGAAGCGCTTGACAAGGCCGACGTCATCATCACCAGCGGCGGCGTCTCGATGGGCGATCGCGACCTGGTCAAGGCCCTGCTGGGCGAGTTCGCCAGCGTCCATTTCCGGCGCGTCTTCATGAAACCCGGCAAGCCGCTCAATTTTGCGACCGCTGGCGACAAGCTGGTCTTCGGCCTGCCCGGCAACCCGGTCTCCTGCCTCGTATCGTTCCATATGTTCGCCGTGCCGGCGCTGAATGTCATGCAGGGCGCGCCGGCCGGCAAGCACGCCGTCACCCCGGTCGCGGTCGAGCATGCCATCCACCCCTCGGACCGCATCGAGTACCAGCGCGCCCGCGTCGTCGCCGGACCAGACGGCCGCCTGCTGGCTCGCACCACAGGCCCACAGCAGTCCGCCCGCCTGATGTCCTTCGTCGGGGCCAACGCATTCCTGGTCGTGCCGCCCGGCGACGCCGAGATCCCGGCCGGGAGCATCCTCGACGCGATCCTGTTCGCGGCGCCCGTTGCGGCCGACTGAGCGCCAATGATCGTTCAGCGCCTGGCGTTCGCCACTCTGACATTGCTCGCCATCGTCTCCGCCTATTCCCTGAGCGTCGCGTCACGGCGCTTCGGCGATGCCGCCCAGACGTTCGACGGCATCGAGCTCGAGCTGGCCGGATTCGCCTTCGAGCGCGGCTCCCAGGCGGTCACATTCGCCCTGCAGGTTGAGAATCCGGGCCGTAACGACGCGCGCGTCACCTTCATCGAGTACGCCTTCGTCGTCAACGGCGTCGTCGCCGGTGGCGGCGATGCCCGGCCCGGTGCGACGATCCCCTCCGGAGAGTCGCTGGTGTTCGACTTGCAGGGCAGGATCAACGATCTGAGTTATGTAGAGCGTCAGCCGGCCGACGAGCCGCTGCGCTGGCTGGTCAATGCCCGCCTCCAGGTCAACGTCGACGAGCGGCTCGACAGCGTCTTCATCCCGTTCTCGTTCCGGACGGAGACGCCATGATCGGCTGGCTGCGGGCAGTGCTGACCGGGATACTCGGCGGGCTCTGCGTCGCCTGGCTGCTCACCAGCACCAGCGGCGATCTAGATGGGCTCGTAGCCTTCGACGTCCCGCGGGTTCTACAAATCCCCGGCCTGATCCTTATCGGCCTGCTGATCGGAATTGCCGTCCCGGTCATCGGCGAAGGCGCGGTCGCCTACGCCACGGCGCTCCTCGTGGCCGCTACGGTCCACGTCATGCTTTACGCCGTCCCGGGGCTCAACATGGCTAACTACACGAACGCCCGCTTCAACAACGGCTTCTCGACCTCGCTGTTCGTGCTCATGTTCGGTGGCATATTCCTAATGATCGGCCACGGCGCGGCCATCGGCCTCAATGTCTACGCGCGCGGGCTCTATGACTGAGTGGAAGAAGGAGAACGAACGATGACCTCGAAGCGGCTTATGGAGATCGATGACCTCTTCCGGATGCGCATCGTCGACGACCCCTGCGTCGATCCTTCTGGCCGCCTCGTGGCCTTCACCGTTACCCGGCTCGACCGCGACGGGAACACCTACCGCTCCCAAATCTGGCAACTCGACCTCCAGAGCGGCGACCTCGTGGCGCTGACGGCCGGCGAACATCGTGACGGCAACCCACGATGGTCGCCCGACGGCCGGTGGCTGGCCTTCACCTCCAACCGCAGAGAGAATGACGAGCGCAAGGCAAACCGCATCTGGATCATGCCGGCCGGGGGTGGCGAGCCCCGCCCACTGACCCCGGCCGACTCCGCGGTCGAGGGCTTCGACTGGTCGCCCGACAGCCGGCAGGTCGCCTACGTCGCACCGGTGCACGATCCTGAGGCGGCCGCGGAGTCGGAAGGCACCGACGTTATGGTCATCCGCACGCCGCGCTTCCGCTTCGACGGCATGGGCTTCCTGCGCGACCGCTACCGGCAGATCTTCGTCATCGACATCGACGGTCGCGAGCCGCACCAGGTCACCAGCGGCCGCTTCGACCACACTCAGATCGCCTGGTCACCCAACGGCTTCGAGATCGCCTTCGCCTCCAACCGGGAGGTGGACTGGGAACTCTCCAACGTCCGCGACATCTACGTCGTCCGCCTGCCCGGCGGCCAGATTCGCCGCGTCACCGACGGCCAGGGCTCGTGGGGGCGGCCCGCCTGGTCACCATCAGGCGACCATCTAGCCTGCTTCGGCACCCGGCGCATCGACATCTCCGGCGCGCGCACCGAGATCTTCGTCTGCGACAGCACCGGCGATGGGTTGCGCTCGATCACCGCCGATATCGACTGCGACTTCCACGACGCCGCCATCGCCGACTGGGCTGGCTACCAGTCCCGTCCCCCGATCTGGCTGGGCGAGAAATCCATCGCAGCGGTGATAAGCGAGCGTGGCGCCGTCCGCCTGGCGCGGGTGGGCGTCGAGAGCGGAGAGCTTGAGGTTCTGACGCCGGAACGCGGCCGTGTCGGCGCTCCCGCGGCCCTGCCGGACGGCGGCTTCGTCCTGGCACGCAATGACTTCGTCGATCCCGGCGAGCTCTACCATCTCTCCCCCGGCGGCGAATTGAAAGCAGTGACCACCTTCAATGAGGGCTGGCGCGCCGAGGTAGAGCTCGCCGAGCCTGAGCCGCTGAGCGCGACCAGCCCGGATGGCGAAGAGATTCACGGCTGGTTCTTGCCACCGACCGGACCGGTCGGCGACGGCGGCGCACCTCTGCTGCTGGAGATCCACGGCGGTCCGTTCGGCATGTACGCCGAGACGATGATGCACGAGTTCCACCTGCTTTCTGCTCAGGGCTACGCCGTAGCGTTCTGTAACCCGCGCGGCTCGGCCGGCTACGGCGACCGCTTCGCCCAGATCCTCGCGCCAGAGATGGGCGAGAACGACTTCCCGGACTTCATGGCCTTCGTCGATGCGGCGCTGGATCGGGACGGCCTGGACGCATCGCGCCTGGGCGTGCTGGGCGGCTCGTACGGCGGCTTCATGACCAACTGGATCATCGGCCACACCGACCGCTTCAAGGCGGCCGTCACCATGCGCTGCATCTCCGACTGGTTCTCGACCTGGGGCACCGATGACATCTTCTTCGCCGACTGCAACGTGACGTTAGGCGCGACCCCCTGGGAGAATCCCGAGATCTACCTGCGCCTGTCGCCAATCACCTACGTCGAGCAGATGACGACGCCGCTCTTGATCGTCCACTCCGAGGAGGACTACCGCTGTCCGATAGGCCAGGCCGAGCAGCTGTTCACGTCGCTCAAGGCGCTTGGGCGCACCACCGAACTGGTGCGCTTCCCGGACGAAAGCCACGGACTCTCCCGCACCGGCCAGCCCAAACACCGCGTCGAGCGCCTCGAGCACATCCTGCGCTGGTTCGAGACGCACCTGTGACGTCCCGGCCCCCGGGATAGGCCGAGACCTGTCCCACCGTCATCCTGGGCTGAGTCTTCGAAGCCACGGGATCCATCTCGGACTGACGGCCGAAAGCTGGGCGTTTCGATGCCCGAAGGCGGCAGCTTCGCGTATCAAATTACGGATCGAGACCAGGAAATCGCGCCGTTCCCCCGAAGGGTCGTCACCCAGGAGACCGCTTCGAAGACCAGGCTCAGGGTGACGGGAGTGACGCATTGAAAAGCGCACTCCGCCGGAGCCTGACTCGCTATCAGGCCCCGGCGGAGCTGCATTGTCGTTCGGTTCGTCCGACCTACTGACCGTTCGCGACGACCGTCTCGTAGGCCAGGGCGACCATGAATCGGCAAATCGTCACGATCGACTCGATATCGGCGGACTCGTTGATGTTGTGCGCGCCCGACTTCGACGGGTCGGCGTCCGGGTGGCCCGGCGTGAAGCCATAGGCGATGTTCCCCAGCGGCCGCACGAACGACGAGTCGGTGAAGCCGACCGTGAGTCCCGGTACGAACTCGATGTCGTCCCGGCCAACCGTGCGCGCCATCACCTTGCGGGTCGCCGCCATCACGTAGTCGGCATAGGGATGGTCGTAGGGCGAGGCGCTGGGCGGCGACGTTTCGCTGACCGTGACGCGCACGCCGTCGATACCCTCGACGATGCGCTCGATCTCGCGCTGGACGTAGTTGGCGTCCTGATGCGGCAGCGAGCGCACGTCGCAGGTGATCAGGCAGTTCTCGGCAACGCTGTTGGACTTGACGCCGCCATTGATCATCGAGGCCACCAGCGTCATCCGGCTGGCCGCGCGCAGGAACGACGCCAGGCTCTCGCGCTCCTCCCAAAGCTCTTCGATGATCCGGTCGATGTTTTCGTCGGTAACCGGCTCTTCAATGCCCGCCAGCGTGTCGAGGTGCTTGAACAGCGGGTGCGCGGTCGAGACTTCTGGTTCGTAGTTGCGAATCCGGCGGATGACCTCCTCTGCCTTGTAGATGGCGTTGTCGGCCTTCCAGGGCTGGGAGGCATGGAAGCCGCGCCCGGTGATGTAGATGCGCGCCTCCAGGCGGCCCTTCTCGCCAGTATTGATCGGGTAGATCAGCCGGTCGCCGGTCTTGATTGGCGCGCCGCCACCCTCGTTGATCGCGTAATCCGCCGTGATCGTCTCGGGGAAATGCTGCGCCAGCCAGCCAAAGCCATACGCTCCGCCCGACTCCTCGTCGGCGCAGACCGCCAGCTTGAGCGTGCCGTTGAACTCGACGCCGGCACGCTTGAGCAGGATCATCGCCATCGTCTCGGCGGCGACCGTGCCCTTCATGTCGGCCGCGCCCCGGCCCCAGATGCGCCCGTCGTGGATCTCGGCCCCGAACGGCGGGTAAGTCCACTGCGACTCGTCCTCGACCGGCACGACGTCGATGTGGGACATATAGAGCAGGCTGGGGCTGGAACCGCTGCCGAGCTGGGCCGTCACGTTGCCACGGTTGGCCTGCGACTTCCAGACGGTCGCCTCGATCCCGTCGGCGGCCAGCTTGTCGCGGATCAGTTCGGCGGCCGGCAACTCGTCGCCAGTCGGCTTATCGCCCTCAAGGATATACGGCACGATCGGTTCGGCGAACTCGCCGGGCTTCTGCGCGGCCGACCACGGTGGCTCATGGTTATGGCCGGTGTTCACCGTCGGGATGCGCACCAGTTCCTGGGTTAGCGCGATGAGTTCATCGCGCGCCTCGTCGACCATGTCGAACAGCTGCTCGAGCGTGACCGCCATCAAGACCCTCCCCTGTTACCCGACACCACTACTCACCACGTTCGGTGGCGATCACCTGTTGGTACTCGCTCTCGCTGCCCACCCAGGTCTCGCCATCGACATAGAACTCCTTCTTCCAGATCGGCACGATCTGCTTGATGCGCTCGATCGCGTACTCCGCCGCCTCGAACGCGGCCTTGCGGTGCGCTGACGTGACGGCGATGACGACGCTCGCCTCGCCGATCTCCAGCCGCCCGGTGCGGTGCTCGATCGCGACACCCAGCACCGGCCAGCGCTCCTTGATCTCGCGGCCGATGACCGCCAGCTGCTTCTCAGCCGCCGCCGGGTAAGCCTCGTAGTCAAGGGCGACCACCTGCCGGCCGCGAGCATTGTCGCGCACCATCCCGGTGAACACGACCATCGCGCCGGCGCCGGGATCCGCGACTTGCGCTGCGATCGCCTCGGCGTCCAGCGGGTCAGCATGGACGCGGAAGTGCCCGCCCCCGCTCACCGGCGGGATGATCGCGATCTCGTCGCCGTCGGCCACCGGCTCGTCCGGCCCGACGTATTCCTGATTGCGCATCGTCATCGAGCGCTCCAGTAACGGTGCCAGCTCCGGCAACCGCTCGTTGACATGCCGATGGATCGTCGCGATCGTCGCGCCGGCCGGCAGCTCGACGCGTTCCTCGGACGTGCCCATCCGCTCGCGGAACATGGCAAAGTACTTGACCGTTACCTGCATCGCTTTCCAGCCGATCCAGCTTGTCTTCGGGGCATCCTAGCGCATAACGGCGAAGCGCAACTCAGTTGCTACGGTTCGGGAGCTGTGGGATGAGCCAGGAGAGAAAAGCGTCCTGGCTGCGCGTCTGCAAATACAGGTCGCCCGGGCCGGTGACGTCGACGACCAGCCCTTCGCCGCTGAACAGCGTCGACTTCCAGCCCGCGATCCGGCGCACGCTGAAAT
>DATGQR010000382.1:0-2350 GCA_035304105.1 Thermomicrobiales bacterium
ATCGACGATCGCGAAGATCCAGGTCGGAGCCCAGTAGTACCCGAACCACGGTTCACCGTTGTTATAGGCGTCCACCAGCGAGGTCGCCAGCGCCGCGCCGGAGCCGGGCTGGAAGCGGTTGAAGTACTCGTCCAGTCCGTAGTACATGAACTTGCTCTCGTTCACCCGCTGGCACTCCCAGCCGGCGATGCAGTCGTAGAAGCGTCCCTTGCCCGGATCTTCGGGGTCTTCGAAGATGTCGGCGTACTGGGGCAGGTCATCGACGCTTCGCAGGTCGGGAGCCATCGGCTCGATGCCGCGCTCCTCGTCACCTTCGATGACGTAGGTCGGCACGTACCACCCCTGAACGGACTCCGGGTAGTTCGGCCCAAGATCCAGGATGGTGCCGGCCTCGACTTGCTCGGACCAGACCGGCTGCTGCTCGACCCAGTTCTCCATCGAGACGTCGATATCGCGATTGATCAGCCCCTGGAGGAGGGTGATCGTCTCGCCGGCCACCGAGTCGGTTTCGATGCCCCAGCCGTTCTCGATGATGAATTGCGCGGCGCGGTTGTGGACGATCACGCTATCCCAACCGTAGTCGCCGAAGACGATCGGGCCATCGAATGCCACGTCGCCGCTGTCGCCGGCCCCGCTCGTCGCGGTTGGGGCGTCACCCGCGCCGTTATCGCCGTTGTCGTCATCGTCGTCGCCACAGGCGACCAGAGCGATCGACACGGCCATCAAGATCGACACAAACAGGAGAAATCTATGCATCGGACGCACGTTTCGTAACCAGTCCTCTCGTCATTTGCCAATCCTGTCGTAACCTGAGCTACGGAATTTCCAGGCAAGCACGATCCGGTTCGCCCTGGGCAGCGAGCTGGTCCACGAATACCGATGCGGTTGATAACAGACGGCAGGACTACGTCAGGCGGGATCCTGGTTTACCAAACCACGAGTCGACACTCGCGATTGAGCCAGGCTCGCTCGCTCGTGCGAACTGGATTGTCGCCATGCTTAGCGGGGGCAAAATGGACGGCGCGCGGTATCGCGCATTTCGTGTGGCAGCAATCGACAGGTACGTCCCCCGACGCGTCTCTCCAACACCACCCCGGTATCCCCTGGTTCCCGGCGCGGCGGTTACCGCCCAACGTCGATCGCAACCCGGACAACCCTAACACTTGCGTCTATGAGCGACAAACACGGCCGGCAGCCCCCGAGAGCTTCCCGGGCGAGGTGGTCACGACACCGTGTCGGCGCGATGCGCGGAAACAAACAGGGGCGGAGCAGGTGCTCCGCCCCCCTAGATTCGGACGTGATGGCGCTACAAGCGCAGGCGCGGGTCGAGGTAGTCACGCAGCCAGTCGCCGACGACGTTGATGCCCAGCACGGTCAGCATGATCGCGATGCCGGGGAAGGTGTAGATCCACCAGTCGCCAGTGATGATGTAGTCGCGGCCGGCGGAGACCATGCCGCCCCAGGTGGGCACGTCCGGCGGGACACCCAGGCCCAGAAAGGAAAGCGAAGCCTCGGCCAGGATCGTGCTGGCCACCGCGAAGCTCGCGATAATGATGATCGAGGCGTAGGTGTTCGGCAGGATGTGCTTGAACATGATCGAGATGTTGCGCGCGCCGATCGCCCGCGCTGCCTCGACGAACTCCGTCTCGCGCCAGGAGAGCACCTGGCCGCGCACGACGCGTCCGTAGGTCACCCAGCCGGAGATGCCGAGCGTGATGATGATCTTGTCGAGTCCCTGACCGAGCACCGCGAGGATCGCGATCGCCAGCAGGATGAAGGGCACGGCGAGCTGGATGTCGACAATGCGCATAATGACGTCGTCGATCTTGCCGCCGTAGTACCCGGCGATCAGCCCCAGGACGATCCCGATCGCCCCGGCGATCAGCACCGCCACGATGCCGACGACCAGCGAGATGCGCGCGCCGTAGAGGATGCGCGTCAAGATGTCGCGGCCCAGCGAATCAGTGCCCAGCAGGTATTCGCTGGATCCGCCTTCGGACCAGGCCGGCGGCTTCTTGCTGTCGATGATGATGCCGGCTTCCGGATCGTGATCGGTCAGGTACGGCGCGAAGATCGCCGCGAAGGTCACGACGATCAGGATGAACACCCCGAAGACCGCCAGCTTGTTCTGAAGCAGACTGTAGAGGATACGTGGCATCCTCCGGCGGCTGCCGCGGCGCCCAAGTTCGGCCAAAGGGCGCGCTTCGGCGTCTGCCAATCTCGCGGCGGATGCGCCGGGTTGATCTGCGGCCAGGGCTGGCGTTGGCGCCACCTGCTCCTTGCGCTCCATCTTATCTACTCCCCGTACCGTGTCACGACTAGCTATAGCGCACCCGCGGGTCGATCACGC
>DATGQR010000383.1:0-15062 GCA_035304105.1 Thermomicrobiales bacterium
TGCGCGATGGCCTACTGGGGCATTGCCTACGCCCTGGGGCCGAACTACAACCTGCCCTGGGACAAGATGGACGAAGCGATGCGCACGGGGCGGCTTGCTGGCGCCTACGACGCGACCCGCCAGGCCCTCGCGCTGCTCGACCGCGTCACGCCAGCGGAGCAGGCGCTGATCAAAGCCCTGGCGGCGCGCTACCCGGCGCCGGAGCCGCCCGACGATGTCGACGACATGGACATCTGGAACGACAACTACGCCGACGCAATGCGCGAGGTCTACCGCCAGTATCCAGATGACCTAGACGTGGCGGCCTTCTTCGCCGAGGCGATGATGGACCGCACGCCGTGGAGGATGTGGGACCTGAACACCGGCCAGCCGGCCCCGGGCGCCGACACGCTCGAGGCGGCCGAGGTGCTGGAGCGGGCGCTGGAGGACCCGGCGGCCCGGACTCACCCCGGCGTCCTGCATCTCTACATTCACTTGATGGAGATGTCGCCTCATCCCGAGCGGGCGCTGCGAGCCGGCGACTGGCTGCGGCACCTGATGCCCGACGGCGGGCACCTGACACACATGCCGACCCACATCGACGTGCTGTGCGGCTTCTACCGCGACGTCGTGCAATCGAATCACGACGCGATCATCGCCGACCGCAAGTTCCTCGAGCGCGCCGGTCCGATGAACATCTACACGCTCTACCGGACGCACAACTACCACTTCAAGCTCTACGGCGCGATGTTCCTGGGCAACTACGAGGCCGCCATGGAAGCGGCCGACGAGATGATCGCGACGATCCCTGAGGAGGTGTTGCGGGTCGAGTCGCCGCCGATGGCGGACTTCCTCGAATCGTTCCTGCCGCTCAAGCTGCACGCGCTGATCCGCTTCGGCAAGTGGGATGAGATCATCGCCACGCCGCTGCCGGAGGACCAGGAGCTGTACTGCGTCACCACCGCCATGACGCACTACGCCAAGGGCGTCGCCTACGCCGCCAGCGGCCGGGTGCCCGAGGCTGAGGCGGAGAAGAAGCTGTTCGAGGCGGCGGTGGCCCGGGTGCCGGAGTCGCGCCTGCTGCACAACAACACGGCGCTCGACCTGCTGGCCGTGGGCGCGGCGATGCTGAATGGCGAGCTGGAGTATCGCAAGGGCAACTACGACGAGGCCTTCGCGTACCTGCGCAAGGCGATCGAGCTGGAGGATGGGCTGCCCTACGATGAACCCTGGGGCTGGATGCAGCCGTCCCGCCACGCCTACGGCGCGCTGCTGCTGGAGCAGGGCCACGTCGAAGAGGCCGAAGCGGTCTACCGCGCCGATCTCGGCCTGGACGGCACGATCGGCCGGGCCTTCCAGCATCCTGAGAACGTCTGGGCGCTGCACGGCTACCACGAGTGCCTGGTGCGGCTGGGCAAGCACGAGCAGGCGGCGATGATCAAGCAGCGCCTCGACCTGGCCCTCGCCCGCGCCGACGTGCCAATCGAGTCCTCCTGCTTCTGCCGGACCTGCGCGCACGAAGCGCTCGCGGCCGACTGAGCCGGCGCTCGACGCGCGACCAGACAGACTGATCGCAGCATCAAGCCTCGCGTTCACGCCCCGCGCCGTTGACGGCGCGGGGCGCCTTTTTCATTCCTCGCCGAAAACCTACCCGTGGGCTAGATCGTGGCACTTGCTCCCGACGCTGACCATTCGTAAGCTGGGATCTTCTCACAGAGCGGCCCGGGCCATCGAGCGTGGCGGGAACATGCAGGCCCGGCCCCCGGCCGGCGGTCCGTCGACTGCCGCCCTCGCTCCCGCCGCCCGGCCAGCGCGACCCCGCACCCGGGACGGTGAGCGGAGCGCATCGGAGGAGAGCATCGGAAGAGGAGGAGCCCATGAACAAGTTCACGACCTTCGCGAGCGGTTTCGGCCTCGGAGTCGCCTTCAACTACTTGTTCGACAAAGACAGGGGCGCGCGCCATCGCGCTCTCGCGCGCGATCGCGCCGCCCACTACTACCGGTCGACGCCGGAGTTCGCCTCTCGGGCGGCCCGCGACCTGGGGAACCGGGCGCGCGGCCTGGTCGCCGCGGCGCGCACGGCGGTCACCGACGGCACGGCGCCGGACCACATCATCGTCGAGCGGGTGCGCGCCAAGCTCGGGCGCTTCGTCTCGCACCCCGGCTCGATCGAGGTGACGGCGACGGACGGCACCGTGACGCTGCGCGGCCCGGTGCTGCGCCACGAGGTCGACACCCTGCTGAAGGTGGTTCGTGCGGTGCCGGGTGTCAAGGGCATCGACAACCAGCTACAGGTCTATGCCGACGGTATCAACGTTCCCGGCCTGCAGGGCGGCGTGCCCCGGCCGGGCGAGCGCATGGAGTGGCGCCAGGAGCACTGGTCTCCGGGCGCGCGTATGGCGGCGATTCTGGGAGGCGGGGCGCTGGGCTACAGCGCGCTGCGCATGCGCGGCATCAGCGCCTTGCTGGCCGGGCTGGCAGGCACAGGACTGGCGCTGCGCGGGCTAACCAACCTGCCACTGAACCGAGTGTTCGGCCTGGATAGCACGCCGCGCGTGATCGAGATTCAGAAGTCGATCAACATCGACGCGCCGGTCGAGGAAGTCTTCCGGCTGTGGACCGACTTCGAGAACTTCCCGCGCTTCATGGAGCACGTCCAGGAGGTTCGCCGGCTGGGTGACGGCCGCTTGCACTGGCGCGTCACCGGACCGGCCGGCTCGTCGGTCGGCTGGGATGCCGAAATCGTCGAGATGATCCCCAACGAGCTGATCGTCTGGCGCACAACCGACAGCGACACGATCCGCCAGTCGGGCCGCACGCGCTTTGTCAAGAATCCGGACGGCACGACGCGGCTCGACGTGCATCTGAGCTACTCGCCGCCGGCCGGCGCGGTGGGCCACATGGTCGCGACGATGGCCGGGGTCGACCCGAAACGCAGCATGGAGCAGGACCTGGTGCGCTTCCAGTCGCTGTTCAAGCACGGTAAGACGACGGCCCACGGCAAGACGGTGACGCTCGAGGAGCTGGCGCACCCCAACGGCCAGACCGGCGACGGGCAGCTGCCCGGCGAGCGCGAGCAGGCCTTCGTCATGCACCAGGAGGAGTCCTCGACGCTTCGCGAGTGACGGCCTGCCAGCCTCCATTGACCATGCCGGGAGCGGCGATGTGCCGCTCCCGCTTTCGTTGCCGAGGACGGCCGTGTGTCCGGAGGCCCTTGCAGGAGTATCGATGGCAGTCACGTCCTTGATCGGCTTCGCCGCGTCGTGAATCACCTGGCCACCCGTTGGAAGCGTGTATGCCGATTATCGTCGGGTGGAGCTTGTCTCCACCCGACGATGGGTGCAATGCAATTTGGCCTAGCCGCGCCCCGGATTTATCCCAGGAAATCACAAAGCAACACGGCGTACGTGGTCGTTCCGTGTGAGTTCCTGTGGAAATAAGGGTCTCGATTACCCGATCAGGGCGGAGGCGCCGATTATCGCGGTAGGGCGCGCTGTTGCGCCTACCCGTCTTCTTCCTCGGCGGCGCGGACGTGGGTGAGGGCCTGGACGTAGTGGAGGAGGGTGACGAAGACGACGCCGCCGATCAGGTTGCCGGCCAGGGCGGGCAGGAAGTTGCGGAGGAACCACTCGGGCGCGCTGACGTCGGCGTCGAGCAGGATGCCGATCCAGATCTCGGCGGCCGAGATGACGACGTGGTTGAACTCGCCGAGGACGATCAGGCTGCCCATGATCCAGATCAGCAGCAGTTTGGAGCTGAAGCCCTCGGCGGCGATCAGCAGCCAGGTCAGCAGGGTCATCAACCAGCCGGCGAAGATGGCCTTGATCAGCGCCGTGCTGAGGCTGTAGTCGACTTTCTTCTCGGCCAGGTCGACCAGCATCGCGGCGGGGCCAGCGTCGAGCACCTCCGGCCGGGTGATCAGCAGGGCGAAGACGCCCACCCCGACCAGGTTGAAGACCAGCGTGCTGCTCCAGAGCCGCGCCAGCTCGCGAAGGCTGCCCTCGCGCTCCAGCACGGCGGTGACCGGCAGGAAGAAGTTCTCGGTGAATAGCTCGCTCTTGCCGACCAGCAGGATGATGAAGCCGACCGGGAAGGCCAGCGCACCGAGCAGGTGGCCCAGCTCGGCGTTTTCGCCAGCCGCGGTGGAGGCCCAGGCCATCGCGACCGCCCCGAAGCAGACGCTCAGGCCGCCGATGAAGCCGGTCACGGCGCTCTCGAAGGCCGGCCGGCGCAAGCGGCGACCGCCGATCAGCGCGGCGTCGTGGACGATCTCCGGCGCTTCCGCGCCGAGCGGCCGCGGCTCTTCGTCCTCGAGCCCGTCACCGGGCTGGGCCACTTCCTCGTCGCGCTCGACGCTCTCGCGCTCCAGCGCCTCGCCGACGGTCGTGCGCTCGTCTGAACTCATGGCTGGCAGTCTCCGAGGTGATCCTGTGGTTTGGCCGGGTTGACGAGGGCGAGACACCGCTGGTTGAAGGCTGTCATAGACCCTGCAGATGCGTGGGCGCGGGATGCACGCGCCGAGCCAGTGGGACGCGCCACCAGTGTAGGTATCGCCAATCTGGATGGGGATGCCCCGCGAGCAGCTTTTAGGACATAAATCGAGATAGATTGGACGATGACCTCGGCAGGCGGGCTCATGGGCTGGCCGCTATGTGCTTGTATGAGAAGAGATATTGGAGTGCACGCCGGCGCAAGGGTGCGCCCCAACGTCGCGAAGTGATGCGAGGTGGGTACGATGACGTACGGAGTGGCTTCACGGTTGCGGCTGCCAGCCATCGAGGCGGCCGGGCCGCTGGCAGTACTGGCGGCGCTGAAGCTGGTGCTGAATCTCCTGGCCTGGGACCGCTACGGATTTCACCGCGACGAGTGGTACTACATCGTCGGCGGGCTGCATCCGGCGGCAGGCTACGTCGACCACCCTCCTCTAACTCCACTGCTGGCGGGCCTGATCTATCGCATCGCCGGCCTGGAGCTGGTCGCCTACCGGCTGGTCGTCGGGCTGGCCGGGGCCGCGGTGATCGTCCTGGCCGGGCTGATGGCCCGCGAGCTGGGCGGCGGGCGAACGGCACAGTGGCTGGCTGGACTGGCCGTCCTCTGCCTGCCGATCTTCGCGATGACCAACCTGCTCTTCCAGACGGTGCCCTTCGACCAGCTCGTCTGGGCGGTCGTGATCCTGCTATTCGTCCGCCTGCTGCGCCGCCAGGAGCCGCGAGCGTGGCTCTGGATCGGGCTGGCCTTCGGGGTCGGGTTGCTGACCAAGCACACGGTCGCGTTGCTGGCGATCGCGCTGGGCGTGGCGCTGCTGCTGACGCCGGCGCGCCGCTGGCTGGGCACGCGCTGGCCCTACCTGGCGCTGGGGCTGGCGGTGCTGAGCGCCCTGCCGAACCTGATCTGGCAGCTCGCCAACGACTTCCCGACGCTGGAGTTCATCGAGAACAACAGTGCCAACACGCGCGAGGAGTTCAGCCGGCCCGCGCTGGTGTTCTGGCAGCTCTTCGTGCCCGGCTTCCTGGCCCTGCCGCTGATCGGCGCCGGGGCACTCTGGCTGTTCCGCGCCGAAGGCGGCCGCTGGCGGGCGCTCGGCTGGCTGGCCGTGACGCCGCCGCTGCTGGTCGTGCTGCTGCAGGCGAAGTTCTATTACAGCGCGCCGGTGCTGCCGTTGCTCTGCGCTGGCGGGGCGGTGGCGGCCGAGCGCTGGATCGTTGGGCGCGAGCGTGGCTGGCGGAGACCCGCGCTGGTCGGAGCGCTGGCGCTCAACCTGCTGGTCATTCTGCCGTTCATGGTGCCGCTGCTGCCGCTCGAGCGCGCCCACGACCTGGGCGTCTTCGACATCAACGGGGAGTTGGCCGAGACGGTCGGCTGGGATGAGCTGGCCGCCCAGGTGGCGGAGGTCTACGCGACGCTGTCGCCCGAGGAGCAGGCGCGCACCCGGATTCTGACGATCGCCTACGGCGAGGCGGGCGCGCTCGATTTGCTGGGCGACGACTATGGCCTGCCGGACGCGCTCTCCGCCCACAACAGCTACTACCACTGGGGGCCGGGCGATGACTGGGACACGCTCATTGTGGTCGGCTTCCGTCCAGCCCGGCTGGAGCCGCACTTCGAGGCCTGCGAGCCGGCCGGCGAGGTGCGCCTGGCGCTCGACATCGATAACGAGATCAACGGCCACCCGCTGCTGATTTGCCGTGGGCTGCGGACGCCGGTCGACCAGTGGTGGGAGGGGCTGCGCACGTTCCACTGATACGGCCGGCAGGCGGCGGGGCTGGATGGCGAATCGTGGATGCGCCTTCCTGGTGATATCCAGCGATGCCGCTTGGGTGTAACAATTATGGCGATCATCGAAATCGAAACCGACCGGCGCGACGAGCCCGGGCACGTGATCCGCACCGGTAGCCAGCATCGGAGGAACCACCATGACGACGACACCACTCGAGCCTCCGGCTATCCCGCGCGCGGCGAGGGCGCTGTTGGACGCGCCTTACGCGCAGTACCTCGACGTCGCGACGCTCTTCGAGATCCAGAGCCGCGAGCCGGAATCCGGCAAGCTCCGCCAGCCCGAGGAGCTGCTCTTCCGCACCGTGCACCTCTCCTCGGAGCTGTGGCTGCGCCTGGCTGGCGCTGAACTGGAGCGGGCGATGGAGGAGGCCGGCTCCGGGAACCTGACCCGCGCCGTGCGGCTCGTGCGGCGCGCCGACGAGGCCGTTCAGCGGGTGATCGACGCGACGCGCATGTTCGAGGCCATGCCGGCGGCGGAGTACCACCAGTTTCGCGTGACGCTGGGCAACGCCAGCGGCCTGCAGTCGCCGGGCTACGCCTATGTCCGGCTGGTCTGCAACCGGCTGGCCGAGTCGCTCGGCCGCCTGGTCGGCGATGAGGACGAGCTGTTCCGCATCTACCAGCAGGAGATCGACACGCCGCGCTATGCCTTCTGCGAGGCGCTGCTGGACCTTGACGCGACGCTCGACCGCTTCCGCTCCAGCCACGTCCACATCGCCCAGCGCTTTCTGGGCGACATGACCGAGGGCACTGGCGGCCAGGGCGTCGCCTACCTCCGCAACCACATCGGCCAGCAGCATTTCTCCCAGCTCTGGGCCCTGCGCGGCCGTCTGGCCGACGCCACCGGCGCCGTCTCCTACGGCTACGGCGGGCATCGTTCGGAGCGCCGCCAGACGCGCGACGAGTAACGGCCTGGGCCAGCCGCTGCCAGATGGCGCGGCTGGCCGGCGGCACCGTGGAGGTATGGGCGCGCTCATGTCTCGCCGACCTGCTACGATGCACGCTCCCCCGGACGAAAGGAGCGCTGCATGCTCGACCCGCGCCACCTCAGCGACGACGATATCCTCGACTACATCGACGAGGGGAGTTTCACGCGCGGCCAGGCGTACGCCAACGAAGGCCGCATCATCAGCCCCCGCCGGCAGGGCAACACGCTCAAGGCGCTCTGCCGCGGCTCGATCCCCGAACCCTATCGCGTGCAGGCGACGCTGGCCGAGGATGGCCGGATCCTGGAGGCCGAGTGCTCCTGCCCTGTCGGTTACGGCGGGCATTGCAAGCACGTCGCCGCGCTGCTGCTGACCTGGCGGAGCGAGCCGGAGCGCTTCGTCGAGGTCCAGGATCTGGCGACGGCGCTGGAGGGCAAGAGCAAGGAGGAACTGGTGCGGCTGCTCCTGACCGTTGCAGGCGTTGACCCGGCGATCGAGCAGCTGCTGGAGATCGTCGCGGTGGGCGGCGACCCGGTGTTGCCCAGCGCGGAGTTTTACCAGGACCAGGTGGCCGCGACGCTCGGCTACGCGGAGCGGCCCTGGGAATCCTGGGATGCCTTCGGCGCGGGTGGCCGGTTGGGCAGCCTGCTGGCGCAGGGGCAGGCGCTGGCCGAGCAGGGCGACTGGCGCGGCGCGGCCGAGGTCTACCGCGGCCTGCTGGCCGGCGCGCTGGAGAGCGACGCCTTCGCCTACGACGAAGACGGCGGCATGGCCGAACTCGCCAATAAGTGCGTCGCGGGCCTTGGCAGGAGCCTCGCGGAGATCGACGATCCGGCCGCGCGCCAGGCGATCATCGAGACGCTGTGGGACGTCATGATCTACGACTTCATCGAGTTGGGCGGATTCGGCCTGGCCGACGATGTGCCGGTCATTCTGGTCGAGCGCACGACGCCCGAGGAGCGCGAGCCCATCATCGAGCGGCTGCGCGCCGCGCTGGAGGGCGCCGACAGCGAGTGGACTCAGCGGGTGTATTCCGACTTGCTGGCGGAGTTCGAGGCGGAACAGCTCGAAGGCGAGGCGTATCTCGACCGGCTCCGGGAACTGGGCCTGACCGAGCGGCTGGTGGAGCGCCTGCTGGAGCTGGGGCGCATCGATGAGGCCCTGCAGACCGCCGAGGACGCGGAGCCGGACGATCTGGACATGCTGGCGCGCGCCTTCGACCGTCACGGGCACGGCGACCTGATCGAGCCGCTGGCCGCGCGGCGCATCGAGGAAGGCGTCGTCGATCAGTATTACGGCACCGGCATCAACTTGCGGGCCTGGTTGAAAAATCGCTACCTGGCCCGGGGCGACTTCGCGGCCGCGCTGCCGCTCGCCGAACAGGAGTTCAGGAGTGCGCCAACGATCGAGCGCTACCGCCAGGTGCGCGATCTGGCCCAGGCGACCGGCCGGTGGGCGGAGTTGCGGCCGGACCTGCTGGAGATGCTGAGCGAAGACCAACCGGCGCTCAAGGTCCAGATCCACCTGGAGGAAGGCGAGCTGGACGCGGCGCTGGCCGGCGTGCGCGAGCTGGATCTGAGCTCGCCCCACAGCTATCCCTACCACTCGCTGCGCCTGTGGGTTGCGGAGGCGGTCGCCGAAGAGCAGCCGGAGGCGGCGCTGGAGATCTACCTCAAGATTGCCGACGAGTTGATCGACGAGCGCGGCCGCGACAACTACGCGACCGCGGCGACGTTGCTGGTCCACGCGCGCGACCTCTTCGACCGCCTGGGGCGCTACGAGGAGTGGGAGCAGCACATTGCCAAGCTGCGCGCGGATCACTCGCGCCTCCGGGCGCTGCGCGAGGAGCTGGACCGGGCGGAGCTCTAAGCGGTCGAGCGCCCAACATCAGGGTATGCGCGTTCTCTTGCGGCGCAAAGCCGGCCGCCGTCGTAGGGGCGGAGCTTGTCTCTGCCCGGCGACGCAGTCGCCCATGTCCGCCACCATCCCATAAACGTGTAGGTCCCGGCCAAGCCCAGACATCGGTCGCTGACGGCTGCGCCGTGGGTGGAGATAAGCTCCACCCCTACGGTCGGGTTTGGTCTTCGGTTCCCCATCGTCAAGAGTCTTTGCCTCAACAGGGGGCGATGCCCCGGGCCGTGAGACGCAATATGACGGGGGCTCTCGCTGACTGGTGCGACTTGACAACCGGTCACGGCCATGGGAGACTCTGAGGGTGTACGTACACCCCGGAAGGCCGCCGGGGGCGGGGAGCAAATGGCGGGGTCCCGGCGGCGGAGGAGTTTGGAGGACGCGAACGATGGCGACTCAACTGGCGGAGCAACTCATGGTCCTGGCCGGGACCAGAGACGGCGTCTATATCTTCAAGAGTGACCTGAGCCGGACCCAGTGGAGCATCTGCGGTCCGTTCCTCCAGGGCTACGACGTCAGCCACGCGATCCTCGACCCGCGCGACGGCCGGACGATCTGGGCCGCCGCCAACCGCGAGGGCGAAGCGGCGGTCTACAAGTCGCCCGACCGGGGGCGGACCTGGGAGCGCGCCGGCGAACCTTTCCGGGCCGATAAGGTCTGGCACGTCGCCCCGGCGCTGGCCGACATGCCGGATACCGTCTACGCCGGAGTTATGCCGGCAATGCTCTACCGCTCGGACGACGGCGGGCGGACCTGGAGCGAGGTCGAAGGGCTGGCGAACCATCCCAGCCGCGAGGAGTGGTGGCCGGGCGGCGGCGGGATGTGCCTGCACACTATCGTCACCAACCCCTTCAAGCCTGATGACCTGATCATCGCGATGTCGGTCGGCGGGGTGTTCTACTCCGGTGACCGCGGCCGGACCTGGGAGCCGCGCAACGAGGGCACGCCATCATCCGGCGAGTTCTGGGCGCGCGAGATGGGTCTGCCGCGCCACAACCACCCGGGCGTGCACCGCTGCACGCACAAGGTCGTGCGTCACCCGGACAACGGCCTGCTCTTCCAGCAGAATCACGAAGGCGTGTACCGCTCGGAGAACTACGGGTTGGAGTGGACCGACATCAGCGAAGGGTTGCCGGACCGCTTCGGCTTCGTGATCGACGTCACCCGCGACGGCACGGTCTACGTCGTGCCCCAGCATGACTGGCAGGAGGATGTCGGCGTGCGCGTCACCGGTCAGCTGGCAGCCTACCGCAGCCGGGACGCCGGGGAGACCTGGGAGCGGCTGACCAACGGCCTGCCCGAGGTGGAGAACGTGACGCTCTACCGCGAGGGCATGGCGACCGACTTCTGCGACCAGGGCGGAGTCTACTTCGGGACCAGCGACGGGGTGCTGCACTACACCCGCGACGGCGGCGACAGCTGGCAGCAGCTCGCCAGCGGCCTCCCGCCGATCCGCTCGGTGACCTGCGAGCACTTCGAGGTCTAGCCCTCGCGCTTCACCAGTCCAACGGCTCCGGCCACCGGACCCAACGGCGTGTCCGGTGGCCGCTTCACTTTCGGGATCGCGTCGCGCTTCGTATCGCGAGTCCTCTGAACACACCCACTCAGCGCCTACCCGATCCCTACGATATTCCTGTCGCTCCCTTAGTTAGCCTCGCCGCCGAGGGCGTGGGCCAGGGTGCCGTGCTCCATCGTGATCAACGCGCCGATGTGGGCGAACCAGGCGGCGGCTGCCGGCAGGTCGGCGGCGCTGGCGGCGGCAGCTTTGGCGGACTCGATCGAATCCCAGAACAGGATGTCGTACCAGACGCCCGGTTCCTCGCCGCGGAAGAGCCGCGCCTCGCGCAGGCCGGGGAAGGCGCTCTGCAGCGCCTCGATCGCCGCCGGCCGGTCACGCAGGAATGCGGCCTCATTCTCCGGGGCCACGGTCATCTTCACGAACTCCAGCGCCGTCGACGTGCGCAGTCCATCACTCATGACATATCCCTTCATGCGAGCGTCGTCGCGCTCGGGGCGTATCCTTGAAGGACTAAACCGCGCGACGACCACTGGAGATTCCCACCATGGCGAACAGACTGGCGAACGAGACGAGCCCCTACCTGCTGCAGCATGCCGACAACCCGGTCGATTGGTACCCCTGGGGCGAAGAGGCGCTGCGCAAGGCGCGCGAGGAGGACAAGCCGATCCTTCTCTCGGTCGGCTACTCGGCCTGCCACTGGTGCCATGTGATGGCTCATGAGAGCTTCGAAAACGAAGAGATCGCGGCGCTGATGAACGAGTTGTTCGTCAACATCAAGGTCGACCGCGAGGAGCGCCCGGACATCGACGCGCTCTATATGGCCGCGGTCCAGGCGATGACCGGCCACGGCGGCTGGCCGATGACGGTGTTCCTGACGCCCGATGGCAAGCCGTTCTACGGCGGCACCTATTTCCCGCCGACCGACCGGGGCGGGATGCCGGCCTTCCCGCGCGTGCTGCGCGGCGTTCACGAGGCCTTTCGAAACCGGCGCGAGCAGGTCGAGGAGAGCGCCGGGCAACTAGCCGCGCGGCTGGACGAGGTCTTTCGCAGCGAGCTGCCGCCTGGCGCGCTTAAGCCGGAGCTGTTCGACGACGCACTGGACAATCTCTCCCGGCAGTACGACGCGACCAACGGCGGGTTCGCCGGTGCGCCGAAGTTCCCGGCGGCGATGACCGTCGACCTGCTCCTGCGGATCCACCACCGCACCGGCCAGGAGCGCGCCCTGGAGATGGCGCACCACACGCTGGACAAGATGGCGCGCGGCGGGCTCTACAACCAGATCGGTGGCGGCTTCCACCGCTACACGGTCGACGCGATCTGGCTGGTGCCGCATTTCGAGAAGATGCTCTACGACAACGCGCTGCTGGCCGACGTCTACGCCCAGGCCTACCAGGCGACCGGCGAGCAGTTCTACCGCATCATCGCCGAGGAGACGCTCGAGTACGTGCTGCGCGAGATGACCTCGCCGGAGGGCGGTTTCTACGCCGCGCAGGACGCCGACACCGAGGGCGAGGAGGGCAAGTTCTACGTCTGGACGCCGGACGAGGTGCGCGCCGTCCTGGGCGAGGACGCGGACGACGTCATCGAGCTGCTGGGCATCACCGAGCGCGGCAATTTCGAGGGGTCGAACGTGCTCTCGATCCCCAACAAGGAGGACCGCATGCGCTGGCGCGACGAGCGCTTCGCGGCGCTGCGGGAGCGGCTCTACACGGCCCGGGACGAGCGCACGCGCCCCGGGCGCGACGACAAGATCCTGACCTCGTGGAACGGCCTGATGCTGCGCGCCTTCGCGAACGCGGCCTGGATCTTCGATTCGGAGCGCTACCTGCAGGCAGCGCGGGCCAATGCCGAGTTCCTGCGCGACAACCTGCGCCGCGACGCCCGGCTGCTGCGCAGCTACAAGGACGGCGAGGCCCGCATCGACGGCTTCCTGGAGGACTACGCCTTCCTGATTGACGGCCTGTTGGCCCTCTACCGGGCGACCTTCGAGCCGCAGTGGATCGCCTGGGCGGTCGAGCTGGCACGGATCGCGATCGATGATTTCTACGATGCCGAGTCCGGCGCGTTCTACGACACGGCGGCGACGGGCGAGCAGCTGATCGCCCGGCCGCGTGACCCGTTTGACAACGCCACGCCATCCGGCAACAGCGCCATCGTCGACGCGCTGACCCGGCTGTCGCACCTGGTCGGCGACATTGAGTTCACGCGACTGGCGCGCAGCGTTATGGAGGAGCTGGCCAACGTCGCCAGCGAGCATCCCCACGGGCTCTCGCGGATGCTGTCGGCGATCGACTTCGCGACCGGCCCGAGCGTCGAGGTCGCGATCGTTGGCCGGCGTGACGACCCGGGTCGCCAGGCGTTGCTCGCCGCGCTGCGTGAGGAGTACCTGCCGCGCGCGGTCGTGGCCGCTGCCGAGCCGGGCGACGGCGCCGACCAGGTGGTCGACCTGCTGCTGTCTCGCGACCTCGTCGACGGCCGCGCCGCCGCCTACGTTTGCGTCAACCACGCCTGCCAGATGCCCGTGACCGACGCGGGCGAGATGCTGGAGCAGATCCGAGAAGTAGTTCGTAGTTCGTAGTTCGTAGGTTGTCGTTTGTAGGAAGACCGGCCCGGCTTCTCCGACTTCACTACGACCTACAAGCTACCGCCTTCCCGGTAGGCCGACGCCGGGGGCGGGGCGTTCGAGGAGGACTTCGCGGCGGAAGCGGAAGAGCTCGGCGGGGCGGCCGCCGGTGCGGGCCAGCTGGCCGGTGCCCTCGACCAGGCCGGCGCGCTCGACCAGGCGGCGGAAATTCTGCTTGTGCAGCCGGGTGCCGCTCAGCGCTTCAACGACCCGCTGGAGCTGGAGCAGGGTGAAGGTGTCGGGCAGCAGCTCGAAGACGACCGGGCGGTACTGGATCTTGCCGCGAATCCGGCTCAGGGCGGTCGCGGCGATGCGGCGATGGTCGAAGGCCAGCGGGCGGCCGGGGACGAGCTGCAGGCCTTCCAGCTGGAGGGGGACGCCCTGCAGCAACGCCTGGTCGCGGTGGTATTCCTCGACCAGCCCGGCTTCCCAGAGCAGTTCGTAGCGGTCGAGGGCGCGCTCGGGGTCCCAGCCGGAGGGGCCGGCGCCGAAGGCGATGGCGATGCGCTCCTGGCGGACGGCGCTCAATTTGTGGTCGGCGCGCGCCCAGGCGTCGAGCGCTGGGATGATGACGTCGTCGATCAGCTCCGGGCGGCCCTCGCGGTGGTCCTCCCAGGGGAAGAGCTTGTACCAGTCCTGCCACCAGGCGCCGCTGCCGCGCGGGAGTTCCTGCTCGCGGATCAGGGCCAGGTAGGTCACCGAGATGATCCGGGCCGGCTCGGACGGCTCGCGATTGAGGTCCCCGAAGGTGTAGAGCTGCTCGACATAGCCCAGTTCCAGGCCGGTGCGCTCGCGCACCCAGCGACGCACGCCCAGCTCCAGGGTGCGGTCGGTGTCGGTGTCGAGTCGCCCGTAGGGGAGTGTCGGGGGCGCGTCGCCGCTGCCGCGGATCGTCAGGATGCGGGGCGTCTCATCGGTGACGGCGATGATGGCGGCGTTGAGGCGGACAACGATTGGCAAAGGCACGGCGCGGGTCCCGGTCGGGGTTATCGGCGGATCACATGGCGCAAGTGTACCGGCTGGCCCGGAGGCGGAAACGGCGCGGCCCCCGGTGGCGTGCCGGGGCCGGTTGGGGGCATGTGAGGCTGCCAGTTAGATGCGGATCATCTCCTCGATGTCGCGCAGGTGCTCGACCATCAGCGGGCGGATCTGCTCTTCCGGGATATCCGGGTCGGTCAGGACGATCAGGCGCATGTCCTCGCCGTTGACGACCCGAATGGCGCCGAACTCCGAGGTCGCGGCCCAGTACTCCGGGTCGCGGCTCTCGCGCTCCTCGCGGGCGGCCGTGGTGGCGGCGAGCAGCTCGGCGTCGCCGATATCGACCGCGCTGCTGGCCACCAGCAGGCCATCGGGGGTGGTGATGACGGCGCCGAGGATGACGCGGTATTCGAGAAGGTCGAGCAACCGGCTTTCGACTCCGGTCCCGCGTGTGTTGGTGATCATGCGTCGTTCCCTGCTCCCGTCTGGCGTCGTGTGCCGCTGTGCCGTCTGACCGCTCGCGGGCGGGTTGATTACATCCGGATTTCGCGCATGAGCCGGCGCGTCGCCATGGCCAGCGAGGCGTGGTTGCGCGCCTGGGCGCTGTCGCCGCGCCGGCGGTAGAGGTCGGCCAGCAGGCGATGGGCGAGGTCGGCCTCGATGTCGTTGTAGGCGCACAGCTCGAGCGCGCCGATGACGTCATCATGCCGCGCCGGCGCGTGCCGGATCAACCAGCGGTACTCGCTGAAGGCCGCATGGATCTCGCCGCGCTCGCGTAGCGCCTCGGCCAGCTGCCAACGGGCGTCGGCGTCGTGCGGGTCCTGCTCCAGGCGGGCGCGCAGCGCATCGA
>DATGQR010000384.1:0-5281 GCA_035304105.1 Thermomicrobiales bacterium
CGTGCTCGGCATGTTGATGGCGATCTATGGGGTCATTCCGACCGCCGCCGTGTTCGCCGTGCCGCTGCTGGTCGCGTTGACCTCACTGACTGCCACCGGCGTGGGGTTGTGGCTCTCGGCGCTCAATGTGCGCTACCGCGACGTGCGCTTCGTCATTCCGTTTCTGATCCAGGTCTGGCTATTCGCCTCGCCGGTCGCCTACCCCAGCGATCTAGTACCTGAGAAGTGGCGCGTCCTGTACGGGCTGAACCCAATGGCCGGCGTAATCGACGGTTTCCGCTGGGCGCTGCTTGGCGGGACCCCGCCGTCGCTGGCGATGATCGGCCTGTCGGTGCTCGTCGTATTTATCGTGCTGGGCAGCGGGATGGTCTATTTCTCCCGCGCCGAAAAGACCTTCGCGGATGTGGTGTAGGACATGAGCCGGATGGCGATTCAGGCGAGTGGATTGAGCAAGCGCTACTGGCTGGGCGAGCACCAGCATTATGTAACGCTGCGCGACTCGCTGGCTGGCCTGTTGACTGCGCCGGCGCGGCGCCTCGCCCGGCTGGCTCAAGGCCGGGAATCCCAACGTGGGACCGGTTCTAGCGCCGATTCGATCTGGGCGCTGCGCGACGTCGATCTCGAGATCGAGCATGGGGACATCGTCGGGTTCGTCGGCCGCAACGGCGCGGGCAAGACCACACTGCTCAAGATCCTCTCGCGGATCACTGCGCCGGATACCGGCCGGGCCATCATCCACGGTCGGATCGGTTCGTTGCTCGAAGTTGGTACGGGCTTTCACCCGGAGCTGACCGGCCGGGAGAACGTCTTTCTCAACGGCGCAATCCTCGGGATGCGTCGCCACGAGATCAAGCGTCGCTTCGATGAGATCGTCGAGTTCGGAGGCGTCGAACGCTTCATCGACACGCCGGTGAAGCGCTATTCGAGCGGCATGTACATGCGCCTGGCCTTCGCCGTCGCGGCCCACCTGGATACCGAGATTCTGATGGTCGATGAGGTGTTGGCCGTCGGGGACATCGCCTTCCAGCAAAAGTGCCTCGGCAAGATGGGTGACGTCGCGCGCGACGGCCGCACGGTGCTGTTCGTGAGCCATAACCTGGTGGCACTCCAGAGCCTCTGCAACCGCGCCTACTGGATTGACCAGGGTCGGATCGTCAACGAGGGCGCGCCCGGCAACGTCGTCGCCAACTATCTGCAGGCGTCCTACGCGCTGCAGACTGAGCAGGTCTGGGAAGACCCTGCAACCGCTCCCGGCAACGACGTGTTGCGCCTGCAGCGGGTAAGCGTGCGACCCAGCGACTCGTCCGCCGGCGCCCAGATCACCGTGCGCACGCCGCTGAGGATCGAGTTTGACTACCAGGTGCGCGAGGGCGGCGTCTATCTCCAGCCCAGCTTGAGCCTGTACAACAGTCAGGGCATCCAGATTCTCAGCGCGCTCGACCCCGAAGCGACCGACTGGCGCGGGACGCCGCTGGAATCTGGTGTCTACCGCGAGACATGCCTGATCCCCGGCGACCTACTGAACAGCGGCATGCACCGCATCGAGTTCCGTGTCTTGATCGATGGTCAGGACGAGTGGCGCGCCAACGACGTGCTGATCTTCGATGTGCTCGACGCCGGTGATTTCCGGGCCGGGTGGTATGAGGAGTGGGAAGGCGTTATCCGCCCCTTGCTGCCCTGGCGAAGAGAGCGGCTGAAATGAACGGCACGCGCGCTGCTACCTGCCCGCTGGTGTCCGTCGTGATCCCCTGTTTCAACCAGGCTCACTATCTCCCCGAGGCAATTGAGAGCGTGCTGAGCCAGAGCTACCCGCTGGTAGAGATCATCGTCGTCGATGATGGCTCGATCGACGACACGGCGAAGGTCGCCGCCAGTTACCCGGAAGTCAGGCTGTTCCGCCAGTCCAATCAGGGGCTCTCGGCTGCTCGCAACCGGGGCCTGCGGGAGAGTCGAGGTGACCTGCTGGTGTTCCTGGACGCGGACGATCGCCTGCTGCCAGGCGGATTGAGCGCGGGCGTGGCCTGCCTGCACGAACATCCCGAGTGCGCGTTCGCCTACGGCCAGTACCAGTTCATCAACGAGGACGGGACGCTGAACAAGCGGATCGAGCGCGCTCCGGCCAGTGGCGACACCTACGCTGACTTCCTGCGCGAGAACCGGGTGGCGATGCACGCCGCGGTCATGTACCGGCGCTGGGTCTTCGAGCGCGTGGGCGGTTTCAACAAGCGTCTCAAGGCCTGCGAGGACTACGAGATGTATTTCCGGATCGTGCGGCGCTTCCCAGTCGTCGAACACCCGGCCCTCGTCGCCGAGTACCGCCGCCACCCTGGGAGCATGTCCAACCACGCGCGCAAGATGCTGGAGTCGGCATTGACCGTCCTGGATGGCGAAGCGGTCCACATCGAGGACGATCCTGATCTGCAAGCGGCCCTGCAAGAGGGCCGCCGGCGCGTGGCCGGATATTACACCTTCCGGCTCGTGCGGAGCCTGCTGCCCCCGAACATCGACCGGCGCAACTGGCGGAGGGGGCTGGCGGATTTGTGGTGGTTGCTTCGGAAGCATCCGGGCGGCTTCATCCACCTGCGGCTGTGGTTGCCGTCGATCGTCGATAGCCGCAACACCGGGCGGAGTGAGTATGCATCAGCTTAGTCAGATCCAGGCGAACCGGCCGCTGGTGTCGGTCATCATGATCTTCCTCAATGAGGAACGCTTCATTAGCGAGGCGATCGAGAGCGTCCTGGCGCAGTCGTACCGCAATTGGGAACTCCTGCTGGTCGACGACGGCTCGACCGACCGCAGCGCCGAGATTGCCCGTGAGTACGCAACCCGCTGCCCTGACCGCATTCGCTATCTGTCCCATCCCGATGGCGACAATCGCGGCATGAGCGCCGCCCGTAACCTGGGGCTCGGTCACGCACGCGGGGACTTCGTCGCCTTTCTCGACGCCGACGACGTGTGGTACGCGTACACCCTGGCCCGCCAGGTCGCGGCAATGGAGGCTCATCCCGAGGCCGGGCTAATCCACGGCGCGACCGAGTATTGGTTTAGTTGGACCGGCGCGCCGGACGACCTGTACGCGGACTATGTCGACTTCTACGCTGGCGCGGACGGCATCGATCATCTATACCCACCACCGGAACTCCTGATCCGTTTCCTGAGCGACAGCATGTCATTGCCGGGCATGGGCAGCGTGGTCGTCCGCCGCGAGTTGCTCGAAGACATCGGCGGCTTTGACGAGCGCTTCCGGGGCCTTTACGAGGACCAGGTGTTCCTCTCCAAAGCAGCGCTCGCGGCGCCGGCCTACGTGTCACACGAGCTCTGGGCCCGCTACCGTCAGCATGGCGGCTCCGCTTGCCGGAATGCCGACACAAGGCGTGAGCGCCAGATGCGGGAGGCATATCTGCGATGGCTGATCGCCTATCTGCGCAAGCATAAGATCGAAGACGAGCGCTTATGGCAGTTGCTCCGCGAGAGGTGGTCCGACTTGCAGCATCCGCATCGCGCGCGGCTGAAGCTACTCCGCAAGCCAGGCCGCGCCAAGCATGCAGCGCGCCGGCGCCTGGAGACGGTAGCGGGTGCGGTATTGCCCGAGCGCGTCGCCGGCAGCCTGAGGCGCGCAGCCGCCGGAAGCTTCCTGAGCGTGCCGCCCGGTACGGTGCGCTTCGGCGATTTGCGCCGTCTGGCCCCGCTGGATCCAGGGTTTGGTTATAACCGCGGCGGGCCGGTCGACCGCTACTACATCGAGCGCTTCCTCGAGTGGCACGCCGACGACATCCGCGGCCGCGTGCTGGAGATCGGCGAGCGCACCTACACCTGCCGCTACGGCGGCGAGCGTGTCCAGGTCAGCGATGTGCTCCACGTTCACGAGGGCAACCCGGAAGCGACGATCGTCGGCGACTTGGCCACGGCCGATCACATTCCGTCGGACACCTTCGACTGCGTCATCATCACCCAGACGCTGCACCTGATCTATGACTTCCACGCGGCGCTGGCGACGATCCATCGCATCCTCAAGCCGGGCGGCGTGATGCTCGCTACTGTCCCCGGCACCAGCCAGTCCAGCCGCGACGAATGGGCCGGCATCTGGTACTGGTCGTTCACCAAGCACTCGATGCGCCGCCTGATCGCCGATGCCTTCCCTAACGGCGTTGCCCAGGTGGAGTCCTACGGCAACGTCCTGGCCGCGGCCGCGTTCCTCTACGGTGTTGCGGCCTGGGAGCTCACCCAGGAAGAGCGTGACTTCCGCGACCCGCAGTACGAAGTGGTCGTCACCGTGCGCGCCCGGAAGGCTCCAGTTGCGCCGTGAAACCGGTTCTTCGAGCGGCCCGGCGCCGGCTCAGGCGACTGCGCCGCCCGCCGGCCCGGGCCATCGTCCTGCTCTACCACAGCATCAGCGAGGCGGCCTTCGACCCCTGGGATCTCTGCGTGCGGCCCGAAGACTTCGCGGCGCACCTCGACATCCTCAGTCGTCGGGCCCACGTGCTCTCGTTGAGCGACCTGCTGACTCATCTTGAACGCGGCGCACTGCCCAAGCGTGCGGTCGCGATTACCTTCGACGACGGCTACGTCGATAACCTGCACATCGCCAGGCCGCTGCTGCAACGGCACGGCATGCCTGCCACCGTTTTCGTCACGGCAGGCCTGATCGGTTCGGATCGCAGCTTCTGGTGGGACGAGCTGGTTCAGCTTACGCTCGCGCCCGTCGCGCTGCCCAGGGTCGTCCGGCTGGTCATCGCCGGTCGCCCGTTCAGCTTCACGCTCGGCGCTGACGCCAAACGCGACGCGACGTCCGAGGTCTACCGGAGCTGGCGCTTCGATGGCGCCCCGCCGACTCGGCGACACGCGCTCTGCCGCGCGCTCTGGCAGCGCCTTCAGCCGCTCAAAGACGCTGAGCGCGGCCAGATCCTCGCCGATCTGCGGGCCCAGGCTCAGTTGGACGCAGACGTATCAACCCTGCGGATCATGTCCGAAGCCGAGCTCCAGCAGCTGGCAGCCGGCGGCCTGATCGAGATCGGCGCTCACACGCTCACTCACCCCGTGCTCGCGCGCCTTTCGACTGCCGAACAGCGCGCGGAAATAGCCGGCGGCAAGGCGGAGTTGGAGCGCATCCTCGGCACGCCCGTCTGCAGCTTCTCCTACCCGCACGGTGGCCGCGCTGATTTCACTCCCACGACCGTCCAGGCGGTCCGCGATGCTGGCTTCCAATGCGCCTGCACCACGACGGAGGACTGGGTTCGTCCGAGCGCGAACCGCTACCGACTACCTCGTGTCCATGTCCCGC
>DATGQR010000385.1:0-6187 GCA_035304105.1 Thermomicrobiales bacterium
GCCGGAAGCGGCAGCAGAGCAGCCGCTTGGAGGGCGCGAACAGGACGACGCCAGCGTTGACGAACTCCTCGCGCTCGACGCGCGGCACGATGCGGATGACCGCGTAGCTATACCACGCGACGGCGGGTGACTCGGGGCTCATGCTTTTGGGGTCCAAGCCGCTTCGCCTCGATCGCTTCGTCCAGCCAGGCGCGTGGGCCGTCCAGCCGCTCGCGCAGGTACTCGACATACGCCTGCCGGTGGCTCTCGATATCCGGGAACAGCTCCTCCTCATCACCCAGCCAGCTGTCGGGGATTACGCTGGCCGCCCGGGTCAGGGCGGCATCATCGAGCTTCGGCCGCAGCCTGGCGTCGGCCGCTCGGAGGTCGCCCGCCAGGTGCAGCAGGACGTGGTCCTTGATCTGCGGGAAGCGCGACTGGATGCGGTCGCGCCAGCCCGCCCAGCTGTGGTGGAAGAAGAAGGACGCGCCGTGGTCGATCATCCACAGCTCGCCGTCGCGGACCAGCAGGTTGACGTTGCGCGGCGAGCGGTCGACGTTGGTGATCAGCGCGTCGAACCAGACGATGTCGGCCGCCAGCTCGGGGTCGATGTCCTTATTGACGACCGGGTCGAAGGGCAGCGCGCCGGAGATGAAAGCCAGGCCGAAGTTCTCGCCGACGCTCTTCTTCAGGATGTCCTGGATCTCCGGGTCCGGCTCGCTGCGGCCGAAACCCTCGTCCAGGTGGATGATCGCCGGCTCGGCGACCGGCAGGCCAAGCTCCTCGGCCAGCGCGGCGGCCAGCGCCTCGGCGACCAGCGCGCGATGGCCCTGGCCCGCGCCCCGAAACTTGACGACGAAGAGCTCGCCGGTGTCGGTTTCCACGATCGCCGGGAGCGAGCCGCCCTCCCGCAGCGGCGTGGCGTAGCGCACGCCTTCCAAATGTCGCATCTCGCTCCCTCGCCTGCCGGTCGATCCAACTCGCGCTAGATGATACCGGCTTGAAGAGTGGTTGGTTTTCAGCGTCTGGCCGGGCGGGTATCCTTCAGGGGGATTCCACCGGTCGCATATCGACATTCACCGGGCAGGAGCGGCGTACCAGATGACCTACAAGGCAACCCGAGACATGGTGCGGCGCGTGATGCCGCTGATCGAGCAGCTTGCCGAGAGCCGCATCGACAAGGCCCGCCTGGTGCAGTACCTGGCAGCCTCGTTCGGGGTGGATCTGGGCGTGATGGAGATCGTCGCCGACCGCGAGACGGAGCACGGCCGCACGATCACATTCCGCGACAAGCTCAATGGCTCCGAGCATGACCTGCTCTACCCCGCTGTGCTGGAGCCGTACATCGAGCCGCTGGTGCTGGCCGAGTACAAGCGCCTGGCGGTCGACAAGCCGCTGACCAAGATGGATCAGGGCCTGTTCGACTATCTTTTCAAGGACGACTACTGCGACCACTGCAAGTTCCGTGGTCCCCAGTTCGCCCAGATCCACGCCGAGTGCCATTTCGCCGGCCACCCGATCAACTTCGAGCCGGAGTAGCCCGGGCAGGCAGCACGCGTTCGCCGTTCTTTTCAGGTAACCAGAGGGAATCTGAGCCGCCCCCACGTCGTCAGTCGCTGCGTTCAGGATGGCGGAGGCCGGGCGTCTCTGGTGTTCCCCAGGTGCGCGCGGGGTGTCAGCCTTCCCTGAAGATCGGTTCCGTGTACCTTGTCGGCTCCTCAGACGGCGAGAGCCCGTCGGGATCGTTGATCGCGATCTCGGCGGCGAGCGGGATGCCGTCACCGAGCAGCGGATCATCCGTGGCTTCCATCCACCGGTCGAGGCGGCCGCGCAGCTCGGACAGGACCGCCTGCGCGCCGGGGTCGCTGGCGCGGTTGTCGACCTCGGCGGGGTCGAGCATGAGGTCGTAGAGCTCCTCATTGGGCAGTTCGCGCTCGGCCCAGCCGAGGTCGAGCAGGGCGGTCTTCGTCGGGCTGTCATCGACATTCGGGAGCGCCAGGCGGCGGCGCGAGCTGAAGCGCCGGATGTACTTCCAGCGCGCGGTGCGCACGGCGCGCATCGGCTCGTAGGCGGCGTGGAAGGTCACCTCGGCGAAGATCTCGTCGCGCACGGATTCGATGTCTCCGCTGATGAGCGGCACCAGCGAGCGGCCTTCGAGCCACTCGGGTAGATCGATCCCTGCTAGCTCGCAGAGCGTCGGGTAGACGTCCAGCTGCGTGACCAGCGCGTCAATCACGCGCCCACCCTTGAAGCCGACCGGGCCGCGGGCGATCAGTGCCACGCCGATGCCCTGGTCGGTGAGCGTGCACTTGATGCGCGGGAAGGCCAGGCCGTGGTCGGGCGTGTAGATCACCAGCGTGTTCTCAGCCAGCCCGGACTCATCCAGCGCGTCGAGGATCACGCCGATCTTGCGGTCCAGCCTCCTGACCGACGCGAGAAAAGCAGCCATGTCGCGCCGCACCTCCGGGATGTCCGGCAGTGGCGCCGGAGGCCGGGTCCAGCGAGCTTGTCGCTCGATCCACTCTTCCTCGTCCGGGCTCTCGCCGAACGATGTGCCGACGCGGTGGGTCTCGGTGAAGCCGGCGTCGAGGAAGAACGGCTGTCGGGGATTGCCTCGCAGGAACTCGGCGGCGATCGTTTCCGCCCGGTCGGGATCGGCGTGGATCTCCTGATAGCCACAAGCGGAGATGGCGTCCGTGCCATGAGCGACGTGCTGCATCCCGGCCAGGACGGTGTGGTAACCGGCGGCGGCGAGCACGCCGGCGAGATGCCGCGACGGGGCGTTCAGCGCGAAGCCGCGATGGGCCAACCCGAGCATCCCGGCCGCGTGGGGATTCTGGCCGGTCAGCAGCGCGGCCCGCGATGGCGAGCAGGTCGGCGCGGCACTGAAGGCGTTGCGAAAGGTCACGCCCTCCCCCGCTAGCCGCTGGAGGTTGGGTGTATCGACCGGGTAGCCGTAGGGCTGGATGTAGCGCCCGGTGTCGTGCGAGTGCAGGTAGAGGATGTTCGGCGGCGTCATGACATCCGTGCCGCCGCCTGGCCAGTTGTCTCGCTGCCGGCCAGGCCGGTGGCCTCCAGCGCCGCCTTCGTGATGTCGGCGATGATCCGCTCGCCAGTGATCTGGTCGGGAATCGCCTCGGTGAAGACGGCGATCGCCAGCGTGCCCTGCGGCGTCGTGATGAACCCGACGTCGTTGCAAACGCCGTCCAGCGAGCCAGTTTTCGAGCCCCAGCGATAGCCCTCCCCTGCCGGCGCGTGACGCCCGATCCGCCGGTTGTTCTGCTGCTTCTCCAGGATCGCCAGCATCGCGTCACATGATGCCTGTGAGGCGGCTGTGCCCTCTAGCAGCGCCGTGATCGAGCGGGCGTAGTCCAGCGCCGTCGCCCAGTTCTCGAGCAGCGGGTTGTCCGCCTCCCGCCCGGCCATCTTGCGGGCGAGCACCGAGTCGGTCATCCCGATCGCCTGCATGACGGAGTTGACCTCCTCCATCCCCGCCAGGTCGATCAGGTAGTTCGTGGCCGTGTTGTCGCTGATCGACATCATCAGGTAGAGCAGGTCGCCCAGCGTCACCTGGATCCCGCTGTGCATGTGCAGCAGCACCCCGCTGCCCGGCGTCTTGTCCGCCCGCCCCAGCGTGTAGACGTCATCGAGCGCCAATTCCCCGGCCTCGATCTGGCGGAAGATCCTGATCATGATCGGGATCTTCACCGTGCTCGCCGCCTTGAACTTCTGCCGGCCATTGTGCGACCACGCCTCCCCGCCCGGCGCGACCACGGCCACACCGACCGTGGCCTCAGCTTCAGCGGCTGCGACTGCCTGTTCGAGGGCTGACCAGTTCATGGGCATTTGGGGCATCTCCTTTCGGGTTTTGGGAGATTGTCGCATGACGGCTCCCTCCCCTAACCCCTCCCTCCGGGTACCCGCTCGCGGGTGCGAGGGAGGGGGCGGGGGAGGGAGCCGCTCTACGCAGCCCCCACCTCCACAACCTCATCCGCAATCCCAATCCCCGGCTGCGCCAGCGGCAGGCGCATCAGGAGCAGCGGGTCGTCGTCAGCGGCGACGCGGCAGTGGCGGATTGTCCCGCAGCCGCGGCACTGGTGGACGATGGCCTGCTCGCCGTTACGGCGAACGGTCAGGCCGACCGGCTCCATCAGCGAGCGGCACTCGCTGGCCCGGTCGCCGGGCGTCTTGAGGTCGACGTGTAGCGACCACAGGCAGGCCGGGCAGTGGTTGCGATGCCGCCCGCCGGTGAGCGGCGCGCCGATGAACGCCTTGCAGCGGCGGCACTTGAAGGCCTCGCTGGGCTGATCGCGGCGCAGGCGGCCTCGACTGCCTTGCCCTGTCGGGTGATGCGGGCGCTGCTCGTCGCGTTCGGCGGCGCGGCGGCGCTGCCGGTGCTCGGTTCCGCCGAAGCGCTGGTGGATGTCGTCGATCTCGTCATAGGCGTCGATCAAGTCCTGTGCGCGGTTTCCACGCAGTGATCCCATGGTGAATTGCTCCTACGGCTGTCATCGTCGAAGGACGGGTGTCTGCGGCGTTGAAGACACTGGCCGCGAAGCTGTTGGTTTGCACGAAGTACCTCCAGTTATGTTCAGTCGACGGATTCGCCGGGCACGGCGAGACGGCGTGGGTCGCTTGCGCTGGCGACACGCGCGCACGGCATGACCTGGAGGCTGGGATCAGCTCAATTGGTTGGAAACAAGGAACGGTGTGTGGACCGGACCTGTTCGGAAACCGGGCAGCAACCTACCGGTAGCCGGCGCGTTCGCCAGCCAGCACCCTGGCTTTCGCTGTCGTCAGTTTCGTCTTAACAGGCCCTACTATCTAGAGCGCCGATATGCCTACCGAGAGCGGCGCCACGTCGCAGACTAAGGCAAGCGAGCCGAAAAATCAAGCCCCCCGCTGGCCCGGAGCGGTATCATTATGTGATGAACGAGACGACGACGCAGCCGCTGACAATCCAATCGCGATCCCGCAAAGCAGACCTCGCGACAATCTACGACCTGAGCCGCGCGAATCTCGAAGCTTGGTGTGTCGAGCGTGGCCAGCCGGCCTACCGCGCCCGCCAACTCTGGCAGTGGCTCTATCGCCGGCGCGTGTCGTCGTACGAGGCGATGACCAACCTCCCGGGTGCCCTGCGCGTGCAGCTCGCCGCGGAGATGCCGATGTCGCCGCTCGACCCCATTCGCGAGCTGTGGACCGACGACGGCGAGACGCTGAAGGTGCTCTATCGGGCGCGCGACGGGCAGCTGATCGAAACGGTATTGATGTTCTACCCGGATCGGGCGACCGTCTGCGTTTCCTGCCAGGTGGGCTGCGCCGTCGGCTGCTCCTTCTGCGCCACCGGCATGGGCGGTCTGCAGCGCAACCTGACGACCGGCGAGATGGTCTACCAGGTGGTCGACATGGCTCGCCGGGCCGAGCAGCGGGGCCGCCCGCTGACTAACCTGGTGATGATGGGCATGGGCGAGCCGTTCCACAATTACGCCGCGACGATGCGCTTCATCGGCATCCTCAACGACCACGACGGCTTCGACTTTGGCGCGCGCCGGATCACGATCTCGACTTCCGGCGTCGTGCCGTTCATCGACAAGCTGGCCGAGGAGCCGATTCAGGTCAATCTGGCCGTCTCGATCCATGCCGCCAACGACGAGCTGCGCTCCTCGCTGGTGCCAATCAACGACCGCTGGCCGGTCGACGAGCTGATCGCAGCCGTGCGCCGCTACATCGCGAAGACCAACCGGCGCGTGTCCTTCGAGTACGCCCTGATGACCGGCGTCAACAGCAGCGACGCGCATGCTCGCGAGCTGGCCGGGAAGCTGCGCGGCCTGCTCTGCCACGTCAACGTCATCCCCTACAATCCGACCCCCGGCGCGCCCTACGAGCGTCCGACCAAAGAGGGCGTCGAGCGCTTCGTCGCCGTCCTGACCGAGGCTGGCATCCCGGCCACGATCCGCTACTCCCGCGGCGTCGACATCGCTGCCGCCTGCGGCCAGCTCCGCGCCGATCAGTTTTCAGCAACCGACCGGTAGACCAGGATCTGGCGCAGTTCACTGTCGGCGAGGTAGAGCGTGCCGTCCGGGGCGATAGCGAGGTCGACGTAGCGGTCGAGGATGCCACCGGCAACTTCGCCCGTCCAGATCACGTTTCCGTTAGGGTCGAGCTTCGCCAGCGAGCCGGTTGTGTTGCCTTGCCCGGCGTCGACCGG
>DATGQR010000386.1:0-9104 GCA_035304105.1 Thermomicrobiales bacterium
GCTGCTTTCGAAGGCGCGGGTGATCTACCTCCTGAGCGTGGCGCTGGCGACGATCCCGGCGGGCTTCATCGCCTGGCAGTTCATCCTGCACGACTATCAGAAGGACCGCCTGCTGGTGTCCTACGACCCCTACCGCGACTATTTCGGCACGGGCTTCAACATCATCCAGGCGCACGTCACCATCGGCACGGGCGGCTGGTTCGGGCACGGCCTGAACGGCGGCATCCAGAGCGAGTACCAGTTCCTGAGCGTGCGCGACACCGACTTCATCTTCGCTCACGCCATGAGCATGTTCGGCTTCTTCGGAGGGCTGGCGCTTTTCCTGGTCTTCCTGCTGCTCTTCCACCGTATGGTGCGCGTGTCGAGCGTCGCGCGCGACACCTTCGGCCAGTACGTGGCCATCGGCATCACGTCGATGCTGATGTTCCAGACCTTCGTCAACATCGGCATGAACCTGGGGCTGATGCCGGTGACCGGCATCCCATTGCCGTTTGTCTCACTGGGCGGCACCTCGCTGGTCACTAACTTCGCGGCGATCGGGATCCTTCAGAGCATCCTGATCAACCGCCGCGCGCTCGCCTTCGAGCCCAGTTCCCCCGGCCTGCGGCGCATCTAGCGCCGGTTCCGAAGGGCCGCGCGCCCCGCATCAAGCGGCAAGGCAATAGGGGTACCCCTCACGCCCGCCGCTTGAACCACCACGGTGTCTTTGGAGGTTGAGCGCGGGGTCGGATCAGCGCGTGCCGGCCGCCAGATCCTTGAGCGGGCGGATCTCGATGCTGCCGATGCGGGCCGGGGGCAGGCTGGCCGCGACCTTGATGGCGTCGTCAAGGTCTTTGGCCTCGATCAGGATGTAGCCGCCCAGCTGCTCTTTGGTCTCGGCGAAGGGGCCGTCAGTGACCGAGAGTTTGCCCTGGCGCACGCGCACCGTCGTGGCCGAGCGCACGAACTCCAGCACGTTGGACGAGATGAAGTGGCCGCTCTCGCGCAGGCGCTCGTCGTTGGCCAGCGTTTCCTCGACCAGCGCCCGGTACTCGTCCTCCGGCATGGCCTGGAGCATCTCTTCATCGTGATAGACCAGGAGCAGATATTTCATCGATCGCCTCAACTCCAGCGCAAGAAAGGCTCCCGCGGGGCCGCCCCGCGGCCGCCAGCGATCGGCGGCGCTGTCATGATGACATGCGGGGCGGCGTCTCGGGAGCCTGATGCCTCGCCGGTTCGGTGGTTAGGCGTCCGCCGGGCCGTAGGTTAGCTTGAGGACGCCGTTGGCGATCGTCGTGGAGTCGAGCAGCTTGAGTGGCAGGCGCTCCTTGTCCGGCTCGAACAGCCGCTTCTTGCCCTCGCCGACGGCGATCGGGTGAACCAGCAACAGCAGTTCATCCAGCAGGCCGTGGCGCAGCAGCGAGCGGACGAGTGTGCCGCTGCCAGTCATGGCGATATTCTGGCCGGGCGTCTCCTTGAGCTTGCGGATCTCGTCCATCACATCGCCGTTGATGATGGTCGAGTTGTTCCAGTCGGCCGACTCCAGCGTGTTGGAGACGACGTACTTCTGCACGTTGTTCAGATAATCGGCGAACTGCTTCTCTTCGCCTTCACCCTCGTAGTGCGGCCAGTAGCTGGCGAATTCTTGATAGGTGACGCGACCGAGCATTAGGGCGTCGGCGTTCGCCATCCCCTCGCCGACGGTAGCGCCCATCTCGTCACTGAAGTAGGGGAAGTGCCACTGGTCGGGCGCCTCGTAGACGCCGTCGAGCGACAGAAACAGCCCCGCGACAAGCTTCCGCATATTGAGCTCCTTTGCTCTGTTTCGCTGCGTTGCGCAGCAATATGGCATTCCGGTGGCTGGCGCGTTTCAGCCATCCGTCAGTTAGTCGCGTGAGCCTATCGCAAATCGACATGAGGGTACGAATAAAGACGGGCGCCGGCTCGGGGGAGCATGCCGGCGCCCGTCACCGAGTAGAGGAGTCTTACGGGCTCGCGAGCTGCGCTCGATCCAGCCCCAGACGCTGGAGGAGCACGTCACGCGCGCCCGGCGGGAGTAGCTGATCCGGGCCGCTGGGGCCAGCTGAGGACAGGCTGTGATTGAGGCCAGTCAGGCCCGGGAACGGGACGGCCATGAACGTGACCGCCTCGCCGGTGCCGGCGTCGACAGCCATGCCGGTGATCATCCCGCGGTCATTGATGTCGTTGGCGAAGTACAGGTGATCGTCGTAGCCGAACCCGATCAGGGCGTTGAGGTCCATCATGACGCCGTCTTCCCAGAGGAAGGCGCGGCAGCTGGCGAAGCCCTCGGTGCAGGACTGGCCGACGATCTGCCCGCGATCGTTGATGCCCAGCGCCTGGCTCATCGTGTCACCCGGCAGCGTGCCGAGATCCTGGATGCCCTCCTCGGCGGTCCAGCGGAAGGCGCGCGCGTTGAAGGCGCCGCCGTCCTCGGCCGAGACGTTGGAGAACCCGACGACCTCGCCGTGATTGTTGATCGCCATCGGCGTGTTCCATGCCACCCCTCCCAGGTTTCCGATGTCGATCACTTCGCCGTCCTGCCAGAGAACGGCGTGGGCGGCGCTGAAGCGCCCCACGGCGACGTCGCAGATGCCCGAGATGCCGACGACCTGGCCGTGGTCGTTGATCGCGGTCGCGGCCGTGGAGGTGTCGCCTTCCAGCGGCGGCAGCTCTTCCATCTCGTCCCGGCGCGGGTCCCAGCGGACGGCGCGGAACTGGAGCACCTGTGGGGCCACGCAGGTCGGGTCTTCGACCTCGTTCTCTGCCCAGCCGACGACCTGGCCGAGGTTGTTGGCGCCAGCGGCGAAGCCGTGGGTACCGCCCAGCGTCGGCAGCGCCTTCATCACGCCGCGTTCCCAGACGAAGCCGCGGCAAACGTGGCCGGTCGGCTCGCCGGGGAAGAAGTTGGAGCAGCTCCAGGCTTCGCCGAGCGGGTCCTCATCGGCGGTTTCGGCCACACCGACGACCATGCCGCGGTCATTCTTGACCGGCCAGAGCACGGCGCTGTTGGGGCCGCCGAGCGTGCCCAGATCGAAGGTCAGGCCGTAGAGCCAGGCGGTCGCGTGGACTGTCTCGTCGCCTTCGAGCGTCGAGTGGCCGGTCACCAGCCCGAAGTCGTTCACGCTGATGCCGGCGCTGCTCGTGCCGCCGAGCGACGAGAAGTTGACCGCCAGGTAGCCGGGTGGCAGGCCGCGCCTGCCGGCGCCGGCCTCGCTCGCCGAGAGCGCCGCCACGCCGATCAGCAGGACCACCGCCGGCAGCAGCGCCCTCGCGCTGAGTAGTCGCATGGTTCGTTCCTCCTCCATGTTCGGAGTCGTGTCCCGGCCCGGACGGCCTGGCGGGCGGGCGCCGCCCCAACGACGCCATCGCCTGCCGGGCCGTCGGGATCACGGACCGGGGGCTACGCGCCGCTCCGAGATGCCCGGGCGCGGCGCCGGTTCGTTGTGCCGTCGGTCACTCCACGGGGAGCTGATCCGGGCTGGCGGCGTGGAGCTCCTTGAGCGGGCGCACCTCGATGCTCCCGCGATGCGCGGCCGGCATATTCGCCGCGATCCGGATCGCTTCGTTCAGATCCCGTGCCTCGATCAGCATGTAGCCGCCCAGGTGCTCCTTCGTCTCCGCGAAGGGGCCGTCGGTCACCACGAGCCCGCCCTCGCGCACGCGCACGGTCGTCGCCGTGTGCGAGCGCTGCAGCGAGCGTGCGTCGAGCAACTGCCCGCTGCGGCGCAGGAACTCGCGATAGGCCAGGATGTCACTGACCAGGGCGCTGTACTCGCTTTCGGACTGCGCGTCCCATTCCTCCTCGTTGAGGTAGACCAGGCACAGGTACTTCATCGTTCCCCTTCCGATCTCGTCGTGGAGCGACCGACTTGTCAGGTAGTCGCCCGGCGAGTCTGGAAATCAACATTCGGCCGGATTGCGAGAAAACTTGTTCTTAGGCAGGCGGTCATGCCGGCAGCTCGGCGAGCCGGCAGCGGTAGAAGCGCTGGGCCGGTTCCTGCTGGGTGAGCGACAGGGCGCGCTCGTACGCAGCCCGGGCTTCGGCGTAGCGGCCCAGGCGGCGGCACAGCTCGGCGCGTGCCGCGTACGCCGGTGAGTAGTCGCTCAGGTCGCCGCGCTCCAGGATCGCGTCCACCAGCGGGAGGCCGGCTTCCGGGCCGTCGCGCATCGCCACGGCGGCTGCCCGGTTCAGCTCGACGACCGGGGAGGGGGCTGCCGTGAGCAGCACGTCGTAGAGCCCGACGATCTGCGCCCAGTCAGTGTCCTCCGCGCTGGGCGCCTCGGCGTGAACTGCCGCGATCGCCGCCTGGAGCGTGTAGACCCCGAAATTGCGCGAGCGCAGCGCGCGCTCGACCAATTCCGTGCCCTCGGCGATCATCGCCCGATCCCAGAGCGAGCGGTCCTGCTGCTCGAGCAGGATCATGTCGCCGTCTGGCGAGGTGCGCGCGGGGCGGCGTGCCTCGTGCAGCAGCATCAGCGCGAGCAGGCCCTGGACCTCCGGCTCGGGCAGCAGCTCGTGGAGCAGCCGGGCCAGTCGAATCGCCTCGCCGGACAGGTCGGGGCGCGTCAGCGAGCAGCCGGACGACGCCGAGTAGCCCTCGTTGAACACCAGGTAGATGACCTGCAGGACGGTGTCGAGCCGCTCCGGCAACTCAGCCGGGCCGGGGACTTCGTAGGGGATGGCGGCGTCGCGGATCTTGGCCTTGGCGCGCACGATGCGCTGGGCCAGCGTCGGCGGGGCGGTCAGGAAGGCGCGCGCGATCTCCTCGGTCGTCAGCCCGCAGACCTCGCGCAGCGTCAGGGCGACGCGCGCGTCCGGCGAGAGCGCCGGGTGGCAGCAGGTGAAGATCAGCCGCAGGCGGTCGTCCTGGATCAACTCGTCGTCGATGAGGTCGTCGAGACCGGTGGATTGCTCCAGTTCGCCGGCCAGGCTCGCCAGCGCGGCGTTGAAGCGCGAGCGCCGGCGGATCGCGTCGATCGCCTTGAAGCGCCCGGTCGAGACCAGCCAGGCGCGCGGGTTGGCCGGCACGCCGTCGCGCGGCCACTGCTGCATGGCCGCCGTGAAGGCGTCGTGGAGCGCGTCCTCAGCCAGGTCAAAGTCGCCCAGCAAGCGGACGAGCGTGGCGAAGACGCGGCGCGATTCTTTGCGGTAGATCGCGTCGACCAGTTCCCGGGCGTCCCGGTCTCGCGGCTCGTTGGGCCCTGCCACGATCACGCCTCGATTCCGCCGGCACACAGCCGATATGTTGCGGTCAGTCCGTAATGAGCTACGTTTTCCGGCGCTGTTCGGACCTGTTCTCGCGGGCGAACGCCGGTCCTCGATTGTAGGCCCCGGCGTTGAGGCCGTCGTCGGAAGGTATGGGAGCAGGCCCCGCGCCTAGTCGGAGCCGTCGCGTAGCTCGACCGCGCGGCGGTAGACGGCACGGCGCGGCAGGCCCGTCTCCGCGATGACCCGGTCAACGGCGTCACGTAATGTGTTGGTTTCCGCCAGCGCCCGGGCAAGTAGGCCGTCAAGGTCAACCTGCCGGACGCTCGCATGCTGCTCCGGGAGCCGGATAACCAGCGTGAACTCGCCGCGCTCGATCAGTTGCTCCAGCAGTTCGGCGGGCCGGCCGCGCAGCCACTCCTCGTGCAGCTTGGTGATCTCGCGCCCGGCGACGACCTCGGCGTCCGGGTAGACCTCGGCCAGCAGCTCCAGCAGCGCACGGATGCGCGTTGGCGCTTCGAACACGATCAGCGGCAGGCCAGCCGCGGCAAGCTCCCGCAGCCGGGCGCGTCGCTCGCCTTCCTTGCGCGGCAGGTAGCCCGCGTAGACGAAACCCTCGTCGGTGAGGCCGGATGCAGCGGCCGCCGCCACGACGCTGGAGGGGCCCGGGATCGGGATTACCGGATATCCCGCCTCAATCGCCAGCCGCACCAGCTCGCTGCCGGGGTCGGCGATGCCCGGCATCCCGGCGTCGGAGATCACAGCCACGTCGCCGCCCTCCAGCGCCGCGACGATCTCGGCGGCTCTTGTCGGCGGCGAATCACCGTGGAACACCGTCAGCGGCGCCTTGATGTCGTAGTGCTGCAGCAGGCGCCGAGCGATGCGCGTGTCCTCGGCCGCGATCAGGCTGGCCTCGCGCAGCACGCGCAGGGCCCGGATGGTGATGTCCTCGAGATTGCCGATTGGCGTGGCGACGAGATAGAGCGAACCCATCGGATCAGCGTGTCGAAACTTGTCGTGGTGTCACGGATCGGAGCCGTTCGCTATACTGGACTCTGCCTGTACGAACACGGCGCAGCGCTGGGAATGGAATCTCGATGGAGACAGGGCCGGGCCGCACACAATCACTCTACCGCAAGTATCGCCCGGAGACGTTCGAGGGCGGCGAGCTGGTCGGGCAGGACCACGTTCGCGACACGCTCCGCAACGCGATCGCGACTGGTCGCGTCTCGCACGCTTACCTCTTCTGCGGGCCACGCGGCACCGGCAAGACGACGACCGCCCGGCTGCTGGCCAAGGCGGTCAACTGCCTCGATCCCGACCCGGCGAAGCGTCCCTGCAACGTCTGCGAGGCCTGCGTCGCGATCAACCAGGGGCGCTCGACCGACATCGTCGAGATCGACGCCGCCTCCAACCGCGGCATCGAAGATATTCGCGATCTCCGCGAGCGGGTCAAGTACGCGCCGACGCAGCTGCGGCACAAGTTCTACATCATCGACGAGGCGCACCGGCTGACCCGCGACGCCTTCAACGCCTTCCTGAAGACGCTTGAGGAGCCGCCGCCCAACACGACCTTCGTGCTGGCGACGACCGACCCCGACGAGCTGCTGGAGACGGTCGCCTCGCGCTGCCAGCGCTTCGACTTCCACCGCATTCCCGCCCAGGACATGGCGGCGCGCATCCGCACCGTCTGCGATCTGGAGGGCATCCAGATCGACGACGAGGCGCTGGAGATCGTCATCCGGCAGGCGACCGGCAGCCTGCGCGATGCCCTGAGCCTGCTCGACATGCTAGCCACGGCGACCGGCGACGGCGGTCAGGGCGTTATCGACGCGGCCCTGACTCGGCGCATGCTCGGGCTCTCGCAGGACGAGCGCACGCTGGCCCTGATCGAGGCGATCGCCGAGCGCGATCTGGCCCGTGGGCTGGCGACGATCAACGATGCCGTCGACAGCGGCCAGGACATGCGCGCCTTCGGGCGCCAGATCCAGGCCGCCCTGCGCCTGCTGATGCTCTGCCGGGCCGGGGCCAGCCCCGCCGAGGCGGACGACGCCCTCAAGCAGCTCGCCACCCGCTTCGAGCTAGCCGACCTGCTGCGCATCAACCGCGAGTTCAGCGAGATCGACTACGCCATCCGCACCGGCGGCTTCCCGCAGCTGCCGATTGAGATCGCCTTCGTCGCTTCGGTCGTCAATGAGCAACCGGCAGCCGCGCCTGCGATGATCCAGCCGCGCGTTCAGCCGCAGAGCACGCACCGCGCGGCGGATCCCGGCCCGGCACAGGCCCCGCCGGTCGAGCGTCAGGCCGTCCCACGGCCCGAGCCGATGGGCGCGGCTCCGGAGGTGCTGCGCTCCGAGTTGCGCGTGCCGGAGCGTCGCCCGCCCGAGCGGCGGCCACCGGAACAACGCCCACCAGAGCGCCGCGCGCCCGAGCGCCTGGCTCCGGAGCCAGTGACCGCGTCCGGCGCGCCGCCCGCTACTGGTCCGGTCTCGTCGGCGTCGGTGCAGCTCTTCATCGAGCGCTGGCAGGAGATCCGCACCGAGGTCAAGGCGATCGACCGCAAGGTCGAGGCGCTGCTGGCGTCGACCGACCCGTACAACGTCATCGACGGCACGCTCTACCTGGTGGCCGCCTACCCGTTCCACGCCGGCAAGCTCAATGAGGACCGCAACCGGATGACGATCGAGGACGCGATCCAGCGCGTCACCGGCGAGCGCGTCTCGGTCACGACCGCGCTGCGCGACGAGCTGCCGGAGACGGAACCAGGCTCCGGGCCACCGCCCACGCCAGCCCCGGAGCGCCCCCAGCCGCGCCGGGTCTCCGAATCCCCGCCAGAGCCCGAAGCCTCGCCCGCCAACGGCATCAACGAGCCCGAGGGCGCGGACGATGACGAGGATGCCGAGCGCCAGCGCCAGATCATGGAGCGCATGAAGGCCCTCTTCGACGGCGAGGAAGTCGACATCGACTCCCTCCCGGTCGACATCAACGGCACCACCTGACATTGCCGCCCCCCGCGCGCCAGGGGCACTTGCCCTAGTCTGACATCGTATTGCGAATTCACCCGCCCGCATCCAGGAACCGCGCTTGCCCATCACCGTAGAGGGCGGGTACCCACGGAGTGGGTGCTGTCTTCGCCCGTGTTCGCCCCTGTGCTTGATACCGGGTGGAGACAAGCTCCACCCCTACGGGGTTGAACGGGTGGATCTTCCCAATGCGACGTGCTCGGGATGGGTGATACACCCCCCTGGGAGTTCGGAGGAAACCGCAACGCATCTCCACGTATCCCGGACCAGAGGGTGCCCCGTCGAGGGATCCAGCTGACAACCGGAGCGTTAGGAAAGACTTGAGACGTTCCCGAAGCTCTGTAGTGGTCAACTCGCTCCCTCGGCAGGCTCGGGCTACGTGGGGGGCTTCTAGATTGCCCTGGATGGTTCGAGGGGCGGCTAGTCGACCAAGCTGGCATCCGTCATCATCAAGCGCCGGCAGGATGATGAGGAGGCTAGCGGGCATCCATGCCTCAGTCGGCCATGAAGAGCAGGCGGCTGGTGGAGTTCTCGAAGTCGGCCACCTCGATGATGAAGGGCTCCGTCCCGTCGTAGGTGTCGTTGGGCTGGGCGGCCGTGGCACGCCAGGCGAGCGTGTCGCCGATCCACCAGAGATCGTTGACCCCCTGGCCAGAGGCGACCGGGAACTGACGCCGCGCGCCGGACTCCAGTTCCAGCACCCAGAGCGCCTGGAATTCCAGCAACCCCTCGCGGTTCGGTGCGTTCACGGCGAAGGCGATCATCGCTCCGTCGGGGGAGGGCGTCAGGTGGCTGAGGCCGACGATCGGGCCGAATTCACCGGCGCTCAGGAGCAGCTGCCGGTCCCCGCCGTCCGGGCGAAGGGTGAACAGCGA